>JAGDMV010000049.1 GCA_017860675.1 Chloroflexota bacterium | reverse complement strand
TCCAGGGAGATCGCCACGAGCTCGTTACGTGCCTCGGTAGGGGTGCGAGCGATGCCGCCGGCGCCGTGGTCCTCGCGGACCGCGTACAGGCGTCGCCGCCCGCGGTCCAGCTCGAAGTCGGCGTAGCGGAAGGCGCCCTCGGGGGTCAGCGGCACGCCCGCCTCGCCCGCTCGCTCGAAGCGCCAGGCACGGCCGTCGTCGAACGAGCTGGCGTAGACGGCTCCGTCGGCCGGCAGGTACGACCCGCCGCCGTACTCGTGGACCCGGGTCCGGGCGTTGAAGCCGGGCGGGGTCACGTCCTCGATCGTGCCGTCGGCCCGCAGCCGCACGACGGTCTGGCGGCCGGCGTTGGCCGGCCGGCCCTCCAGCCAGCAGAGGTCGGTGCCGTCCGGCCGGGGCTCGCGCAGGGCGATCCCGGCCACGCCCAGGTCGGCGGCGCGGATCGGCGAGGGCCAGGAGCCGTAGGGGGCGACCGATGGGCCGACCGCGGGGGCGGCGCTCCCGGGCGCCGCGGTCGTGCTCCCGTTCGGGCGTCCGCCGCTTCCGCCCGCCGGAGCCGCGCGGCTCCCGTCCGTGGGTCCGCCCGGCCCGCCGGCGCTCACGTGCCCGACTTCCAGCTGGCGACGTACGCCTTCTGCTCGGGTGTCATGTCGTCGAGGACGATCCCCAGCGCCTCCAGCTTCAGCCGCGCGACCTCGCGATCGATCGCTTCGGGCACGTCGTAGACGGCGGGGCTCAGCTCGGCGTGGTGGCCGACAACGTACTCCGCCGACAGGGCCTGGTTGGCGAAGCTCATGTCCATGACCGCCGCCGGGTGGCCCTCGGCCGCGCCCAGGTTGACCAGGCGCCCCTCGGCCAGCAGGTTCAGCTTGCGCGGCCCCAGGTCGAACTCCTGGACGTTCTTGCGGACCTCGCGGACGTGGCCCTCGGCCAGGGCCCGCAGCGCCTGGAGGTCCAGCTCGGCGTCGAAGTGGCCGCTGTTGGCCAGGATCGCCCCGTCGGGCATTGCCGCGAAGTGCTCGCGGCGGAAGACGTTGATGTTGCCGGTGGCGGTGATGAACACCTCGCCCCACGGCGCGGCCTGGCCGGCCGTCCTGACCGCGAAGCCGTCCATCAGCGCCTCGATCGCCCGCACCGGGTCAACCTCGACCACGGCGACGTGGGCGCCCATGCCGGCGAGGCGCCGGGCGATCCCCTTCCCCACCCAGCCGTAGCCGGCCACGACGCAGCGCCGGCCGGCCAGCAGGACATTCGTCGCCCGGAGGATGCCGTCGACCGTGCTCTGGCCGGTCCCGTAGCGATTGTCGAAGAGGTGCTTCGTCTCGGCCTCGTTGACGGCGATGACGGGGTAGCCGAGGGCGCCGTCGGCGGCCATCGCCCGCAACCGGATGACGCCGGTCGTCGTCTCCTCGGTCCCGGCCAGCACCTCGGCCACCTGGCCGGGGCGCTGCGCGTGGAGCAGCGACACGAGGTCGCAACCGTCGTCCATGGTGATCGCCGGGCGCACATCGGCGGCCGCGTTGAGGTGAGCGTAGTAGGTGTCCCGGTCCTCGCCGCGCCGGGCGAAGACCGGGATCCCGTGCCGGGCGACGAGCGCCGCGGCCACGTCGTCCTGGGTGGAGAGCGGGTTGGAGGCGGCGAGCGTCACCTCGGCCCCGCCGGCGGCCAGGGTCAGGACGAGGTTGGCGGTCTCGGTGGTGACGTGGAGGCAGGCGGCGACGCGCACGCCGGCAAGCGGCCGCTCGCGTTCGAAGCGGGCCCGGATGAGCCGCAGCACGGGCATCTCGCGCTCGGCCCACTCGATCCGGCGGACGCCCTCCGGCGCGAGATCGAGATCGGCGACGTCGTGGGGCGGCCGGCTTGGTGCGGTCATCGGGCACTCCGCTGGGGCGCCTCGCGGGGCGCGGAAGAGGTTCGAACGGAGGCGATGATAGCGCGGGGTCCGGCGACGACCGTCGCGGACGGCCCGCCCAGCTTGTTCGGCGACGCGCCGGTCAGCTGCCGCGGCCGAAGAATCGCCGGAGCGACGTCGACAGGCCGGCCAGGGGTCCCTCCTGGCGCAGCCGGTGGACGAGGCGCTCCTCGAAGCGGATGTGCTCGCGGTAGCCCAGCCGCCGGTAGGCCGCCAGCGCCGGCGGGTTGTCGGCGCGGACGTTGAGGACCACCTGGTCGCAGGTCCGCAGCAGCTCGGCGGTCACCGCGCCGGTCACGGCCGTCGCGTAGCCCCGCCCGCGGTAGTCGACGTGGGTCAGGACGTTGCCGACCGCCGCCAGGCGGGCCTCGCGGCTGATGACGTGGGTGCCGGCCGCCGCCACCAGCCGGCCGCTCACCCAGATGCCGTAGTACACGCCCTCGGTCAGGGCAGTCGGCGGCAGCCAGGCGGTGAACCCGAGCTGGTAGAGGCGGTTGAGGTCACCGGCCTCGATTGGCAGGATCCGCCGCACCTCGCCCGGGAACGGCCGGAACGACGGCCGGTCGACCCACATCCGGACCATCGGCGAGCCGGGATCGACTTTGTAGATGCCGTCGAGCGCGGGCAGGTGCTCGGGCAGGCCGGCGACGAACGCGGCCCGGGGCTGGATCACGTGGCGCAGCACGGCGGCGATGCCGGTGGTGTCGCCCATCACGAACACCGGCTGCGGCGCGTAGCCGCCGTACTCGAGCACCACCGACACGGGCTCGCCGGCGACCCTGGCCACGCCCCAGCGCGTGCGGTCGAACTCCCGCTCGTCGAGGTCGCAGATCGCGTAGGCGGCGTAGAGGCGGTCGCGCTCGAGGAACTCGCGCAGCAGCACCCGGTCGGCGGTCGGCTCGACGGCGAGGACCCGGGCCGGTTGGGCGGCGGAGGTCGAAGCCACTGTCAGGACGCCCCGCCGGGCGAGTCGCCCAGCAGGAGCGACAGCTCGGCTGCCCGGGCCGGGTGGATCCTGCGCGGATCGGTTGCCACCGCGCCCTCGAGCGCTCGGGCACAGGCGCAGGCGCCGCGGGCGGACGGTAACGGCTCGGCAGCCAGGTCCCGGACCACGGCCCGGGCGGTCGCGGCGCTGGCCGCCAGGTTGGCCAGCACGGTCCCCACGGTGACGGCCTCCGCCTCGGCCGGGTCCCGCCAGCAGTCGTCGTCGGTGGCGAAGGCCAGCATCGCGTAGCACAGCTCGGCCTCTCGGGCCAGCTTCGCCTCGGGCGCGCCGGTCATGCCCACGACCGCCATGCCCCACGAGCGGTGCAGCGCCGCCTCGGCCCGGGTCGAGAAGGCGGGCCCCTCCATCGCCAGGTAGGTGCCGGCCCGGTGGACCGCCCGTGGGCCCGTGCCGCTCCGGTCGGTCGGCGGCGAGGCGGCGTCGCGCCGGCCTCCGGGCTCGCGCTCGATGACGGCCTCGGCCACGGTCGCGAGCCGGGCATGCAGCTCCGGGCAGAACGGGTCGGCGAAGGCGACGTGGGCCACGATGCCTGCCCCGAAGAAGGTCGCCGGCCGGCCGTGGGTCCGGTCGACGAGCTGGTCCGGAACCACGACGTCCCGGGGGGCGACCGCCTCCTGGAGGGAGCCGCAGGCAGAGACGGCGATCACCCGGCCCGCGCCGAGCAGACGGATCGCCCAGAGGTTGGCCTGGTAGGGCACCTCGGACGGCAGCAGCACGTGGCCGCGACCGTGGCGGGCGAGGAAGGCGACCCGGGTGGGGCCGATTGACCCGACGACCAGGGCGTCGGACGGCGGCCCGAACGGTGTCGGCGGTCGGACCTCGATGGCGTCCTCGAGCCCGTCGAGCTCGTAGAGGCCGGAGCCGCCGATCACGGCGATGTCGGCCTCGGCCGACGTCGGGAGGCGGAGCCGGGCGCGGATCTCGGCCGCCCGCGCCCGGGCTGCGGCCTGGCGGGTCGGGGAAGCCGCGGCCTGGCGCGAGCGCCTGGGCGCGCCGCCACCCGCCGGCGGGGGCGCGGCGCTCATGGCTCGTCTCCGCGGCCCGCGGGACCGGGCGGGCGGGGATGCCGGGCCCGTGCCGCCTCGACGGCCGCGGCGAGCGGCTCCTCGTACGGTGCCCGGAGCACGCCCTCCTCGGTCACGATCGCCGTCACCAGCTCGGCCGGCGTCACGTCGAAGACCGGGTTGAGGGCGTCGGCCCCGGCCGGGGCGATCCGCTGGCCGCGCAGCGAGAGGACCTCCTCGGGGACCCGCTCCTCGATCGGGATGGCGGCGCCGTCCGGGGCGCCGAGGTCCACCGACGACGTCGGGGCGACGACGTAGAAGGGCACCTGGTGGCGGCCGGCCAGCACGGCCAGCGGGTAGGTCCCGATCTTGTTGGCGGTGTCGCCGTTGGCCGCGATGCGGTCGGCCCCGACCAGCACCGCGTCCACGCGGCCGGAGGCGAGCAGCCAGCCGGCCGCCGCATCGACCAGGACCGAGTGGGAGACGCCGGCCTGGGCAAGCTCCCAGGCGGTCAGCCGCGCCCCCTGGAGCCACGGCCGGGTCTCGTCGACGTAGACGTGGAGCGAGCGGCCCTCGGCATGGGCGACCTGCACGACCCCGAGCGCGGTCCCTACCCGGCCGCAGGCGAGCGGCCCGGTGTTGCAGTGGGTGAGGATCGCCGTCGGCCGGTCCGGGAGCCACGGCAGGAGACCGATCGCCAAAGCCGCCATGCGGGTGTGGTCGGCCGTCGCCTCGGCCGCGATCGCGTCCGCCTCCTCGCGCAGGGCACGGGCGACAACCCGCCCGTCGATCCCCTCGCCGTCCTCGGACGCGAGCCGGGCGAGCATCCGGTCGAGCGCCCAGGCGACGTTGACCGCCGTCGGCCGAGCGTCCCGGAGCGCGCGCGCCGTGCCGCTGATCGTCGCCCGGCGCGCCCACGCCCGGGAGTCGGCGACGCGGCCGGCCGTCAGGGCCAGCCCGTAGGCGGCGACCTGGCCCAGGGCGGGGGCGCCGCGGACGACCAGGTCCTTGATGGCCAGGGCGACCTCGGCCCCGGAGGCGCAGCGGACCTCCACGACCTCCTCCGGCAGGCGACGCTGGTCGATGAGGACGAGGCCGGCGCCGTCCAGGCGGTAAGGGCTCCGGAAGCCCGGTGCCTCGGCAGGCGCAGGTGGCGCGGATGGCACCGTCGCGGGCTCGGGTCGCGCAGCGCCCGGAGAGGCCTCCCGCGGGGGCACGCGCGGGCGAACGCGCCGAGGTGCGACCGTGGAGGGCGTCGCGGCCGGCGACCCCGCGCCCTGCCCCGCGCCCACGTCCCCGGGTGATCCGATGGCCTCGGCCGTCGCCGCCCTGAACGCACCGGCCGCCCCGGTCATCGTGGCCGCCAGGCTCAGCGCGTCGGAGGCGAGCGCCCGGAAGAAGCGCCGGCGGTCGACGTCGACCGGATCCTCGCCGGCGGGTGTGTCCTGGCTCGGCGCGGGCAAGCTCACCCCGACCGGTGCGCCACTGGCTGCGGGTTGCGCGTCGCTGCCCCGGGCGGCATCCTCAGGCTGAGCGTCGCTCATGAGGTCAGACAGCTCCCCCGGCGGAGGGTGCCGCCCCTCAGTACTGAATGACGCTCGTCACCTGCCGGTCCGTCAGGCGCTCGCGGCCCTTGAGGAACGACAGCTCGACGAGGAACGACAGGCCGACGATATCGCCCTGGAGGCGCTCCACCAGCTCGACCGTGCCCTGCACGGTGCCGCCCGTCGCCAGCAGGTCATCGACGATCAGGACGCGCTGGCCGGGGGCGATGGCGTCGCGGTGGACCTCGAGCGTGTTCGTGCCGTACTCGAGGGCGTACTCGACGCTGATGGTCTCGGCCGGGAGCTTGCCCAGCTTGCGCACCGGCACGAGCCCGGCCCCGAGCTGGTAGGCCATCGGGCCGCTGAAGATGAACCCGCGCGACTCCATCCCCACCACGATCTCGATCCGGGCGTCGAGGTAGGGAGCCAGCATCAGGTCGACCGCCGACCGGTATGCGGGCGCTTCCTTGAGCAAGGTGGTGATGTCGTAGAAGAGAATCCCCGGCTTCGGGAAGTCCGGGATCTCGCGGACCTTCGCGCGGAGCTCTTCGGGGGTCATGGCGCAGGCGCCTCCAGGGGCAGGGTCGACGTTGCGGAGCAGCGGGCCAAGTCTACCGCACGGGGAACGGGCGGCCCGCGTCCTACCGGCTGCCCGGCCCGTCGGCCGTGCTCGATCCGGCGGGCGATCCGCCGGAACCGCCCCGGCGTCGCCAGTCCAGCTTCCGCTCGGTGCCCGCCAGCAGCCGCCCGATGTTGTCGAGGTGGAACAGCCAGATGAGGGCCGGCCCGGCGAAGGCATAGAAGATGTAGGCGGCCGGGCCGCCTGTCGCCAGCTGGATGCCCAGGTAGGCGACGCCCGCGGCAGCCGCTCCGAGCAGCGAGCCGAGCGACGAGTAGCCCGTCACGAGCAGGGTGACGAGGTACACGGGCACGATCACCGCGGCCAGGATCGGCTGGAGAACGAGGAGCGTGCCGAAGGCGACCGACACGCCGCGGCCGCCGCCGAAGCGCAGGAACGGCGACCGGCTGTGGCCGATGATCGCGGCGCAGCCGGCGAGCACCTCGACCCACGGGCCGAGGCCAAGCCAGACGGCCAGCAGGATCGCGACCGTCCCTTTGAGCATGTCCAGCAGGCCGGCAACCAGCGCCCAGCCCGGGCCGACGGCCCGCAGCACGTTCGCCCCGCCGGTCCGGCCGCTGCCGAGCGTCCTCGGGTCCGGGCCGCCCGCCAGCCGGGCGACGACGACGCCGAAGGGGATGCCGCCGATGAAGAAGGCCGCCACGACCACCAGCGCTCCGAGGGCGAGCGTGCCTGCTTCCACCCGCGGAGTATACGGTCGCCGTTCCGGGCCGCCGGGCCCCCTGCGGACCGATGATCGCCGGCGGCCGTCAGGGCCCCGGCGGCTTCTCCCCGGCCTCCCAGATCGCCTCGACGAGCCGGCCGGGCCGGCCGACGAACCAGGCGCGGCGCTCCGGGTCGGCGGCGGCCTCGTCAACGAGGGCAGCCAGCCGCCCGTTCACCGGGGCGGGCACGCCTGCCCGGGCGGCGGCTTCGGCGACGGCGCCGTTGAGCCAGCGCGCCTCGGTGGGACCGCCCGCGTGGCGCAGGTGGAGGCGCAGCGAGGGCATCTTTCCGCCGCGCGCCCCGCCCATGACGCGCGACATCAGGAACCGCGCCAGGCGGCCCGGCAGGTGGGCAGCCAGCACCAGCAGGCGCACGTCCGCCCCGGGCAGGGCGACCGGGCGCAGCCCGAGCGCCCGCATCGTCGCCACCGTCTCGGCGAGCTGGCGGCGCTCGATCTCGAACAGCCGCGGGTCGGCGTAGACGGCCGCCGGGTCTTCGTCGAGCAGGGCACAGGTGGCGTTGCCGGCCAGGTTCCCGAGAAGCTTCGACCACTTCATCGCCCGCGCGTCGTGCAGCCGGACCGTGCGCAGGCCGGCCTTCCGGAAGGCAGCCGCCAGCTCGTCGAGGACCGGCTCCACGGTCCCGGCCGCCGGCGCCAGGGCCAGTCCCCCACGCCGCAGCCGGTGGGCGACCGCCACCCCGAGGTCCTCGCCGTGGCCCGGGTGGTGGAGCCGGACGGCCGCGGTCAGCGAGGCGGCGACGAGGCCGGCACCCGGCCGGGCGGCGAGGACCGCCTCCTCCGCCCCGATCCCGTTCTGAACGGTCATCGCCGGGGCGTCCGGCCAGCGCGCTGCCACAGCCAGCGCGGCCGGCAGGTCGAACTGCTTGGTGGCGAAGAGGACGAGGTCCGGCGGCGCCCCCGGTGGGGCTCCGCGCCAGGCCAGCGCCTCGGGGTCCCCAGGACCTGCCACGGCCACCTCGACCGTCGCCCGCCGGCCACCCGGGTGGGCGACGACGAGCGGCTCGCGTGCTCCGGCCGGCACGTCGCGCTGGTCGAGGAAGGCGACGTCGAGGCCCGCTTCCGCGAGACATCCCCCGAGGAACGAGCCGACCGCGCCGGCCCCCACGACGAGGATGCGCACCGGCGCGCCTAGACGTCCTTGGGAAAGTCGCGGGCGGCCACGGCCTGGGCCAGGACGTCGTCGAGCGACCGGCCGGCGGCGGCCGCGGTGGCCGCCACGTAGGCGCCCTCGACGAGAGGCCCGGACGAGAGCCGCACCCGGTCCGCCCGCTCCGGGTCCATGAGCATCAGGGCCGTGTTGGTGGCCAGGATGGCGCTGCCCAGGTCGGCCACCACCACGACCCCGGCGCCGGCGTCGGCCGCCTCGAGGGCGGCCGCGATCCGGTCGCCGTCGGTCCCGATCTCGCCGTCGGCCGTGCCGCCGACCGGCAGGACGCGCAGGTCAAGCTCGCCGCCGGGGTTCGTGGCGGCCAGGACGAGCTCGACCGTGCCCTCGGCCAGCCTGGCCGAGTGCGAGACGACGACGATCCCGACGAGCGGCTCCACGGGCCGAATGCTACCGCCCTAGGCCGCCGAGACGATCGCGTACATCAGCCACGTCCCGTAGACGACGGTCACCACCCCGATGACCACGAACGTCCGGGTGATCCAGCGCTCGGTCGAGGGGCTGAAGCCGTAGTCGAAGACGATGGCCCGCAGGCCCAGCAGGGCGTGCCAGGTCACGAAGGCCAGGAAGGACAGCTCGAGGACGACCACGATCGGGTTGGCGACCCACTCGATCACCGAGGCGTAGTCGCGCAGGCCCTCGGGCAGGACGAAGTGCTGGGCGATCATGTGCAGAGTCAGCAGGACGAGCAGGGCCGCCCCGCTGATCACCTGGCCGA
The DNA here is from genome assembly GCA_017860675.1 of Chloroflexota bacterium. Classification (GTDB taxonomy): domain Bacteria; phylum Chloroflexota; class Limnocylindria; order Limnocylindrales; family CSP1-4; genus CTSoil-043. The sequence continues at coordinate 2,274 of JAGDMV010000049.1, read as the reverse complement.
GGAACGCGCCTGCGCCGCCGCCGGGCTCGTCGGTTGGCGTGGGCTGGACCGACATGGCCGCCCTCCTACGCGAACACCCGGAGCGTCGCCGCGAGCAGGACGATCGCCCCGATGATCATCAGGCCGACGAACAACGCACCCTGCCTGGTGGCCACCATCCCGTAGCCGACGAGGCCGACCCGGATCCCGTTCAGCCCGTGCAACAGCATCCCGAAGATGAGGACCACGTCCATCACGAGGATCGGCGGGCTGAGGGCGACGTCGACGAACGCGTCCCAGCCGTCGGGCCCCTGCGAGAGCAGGAAGAGCACGCCAAGGTGAAGGTAGAGGTAGGCGACCAGCCCGAGGCCGGTCAGGCGGTTGAGGGCGAAGGCCCAGCCGCCGAGCCTGCGGCCGCGCGGGTCGAACCAGCCCGTCCAGCCGCGCCGGCGTTCGACGGGGCCGGCCGTTGCGACGGGGGCCGCTGGACGCTGTCCGCTCATCGCGCTGCCCTCCCGACACCGAACCAGCGGCGGAACCGGTCGGCCGTCGCCGCCCGCCGAAGACGCATGATGTGGGCCCCCGGGTCCGCGTTGGACGGGCATGCCCCGGTGCACTCGTAGGCCACGTGGCAGCGCCAGACGCCATGGGAGCCGTCGGCGAAGCGGAGCGCCGCCAGCCGATCGGCGTCACGCGGCTCCTCGATCACCCGGCCGGCAGCACACAGGGCGGCCGGACCGGCGTAGCGCGGGTCGCTGCCGGTCAGCGGGCAGGCCGAGACGCAGATCCCGCACTCGATGCAGTCCTCGTAGCGGGTCAAGACGTCGATCCCCTCGGCCCGCTGGCTGCCGGGCACGAGCTCGCTCTCGCGGAGGAGCGGCCGGCCGGCCCGGGAGAAAGGCCCGTAGAAGGCGCCCATGTCGACCACCAGGTCGGACACGAGCGGGATGTTGGCGAGTGGCTCGACGGTGACCGTCGGCCCGAGGTCGGCGACCTTCGTCACGCAGGCGAGGACGTCGGCGCCGTTGACCCGCATCCCGCATGTCCCGCACGAAGCGTGGAAGCACGAGTGGCGGAAGGTCAGGCTGGGGTCCTGCTCCTTGCGGATCGCGACCAGGCCGTCGAGCACCGTCCGCTGCTCGTCGAGCTGTACCTCGAAGGAGTCGTAGCGCCCGCCGCTGTCGCCGGCCTTGCGGCGGTGGACGCGGAAGCGGACGGGGCGGGTGGGTGTGGTCTGGGGTTCGGCCATGGCTGTCCCGGCTCAGTTCAGGTAGTAGGCGGTGTGGGGGAGCAGGACGGTGTCGCGGGTGCGGCACGGGGCGTCGACGCCGAGCTTGGCGCAGACCACGTCGGCCGTCTTCTCGGCCATCGCCCGGAGGGTCGTCCCCTTGCCGCCCGAGATCGTCACGAAGCCCTCCACTCCGTCGGTCTCGGCGTGGTCGAAGCACTTGAAGGTGCGGCTCAGCTCGCGACCGGTCGACGCGCCCCGCTCGCCGATGAGCGGCCGGGCGGCCGACCAGGCCTGGCGCCGCTCGGCGGTACGCACTGCCGGGACGAGCATCGCGCCCTCGGCGTACATCCGCTCCACGTGGTCCTCGGGCACGCCCAGGTCGTCCGGGTCGGTCACGACCCACGAGCTGGTGCCGATCACCGACAGGCCGCGCTGGGGAACGATGATGTCGCCGTCGCCGGATGGGTGGAGCCGGTTGAGGACCATGTTGCACCAGCGCCCGCGAACCGCCAGGAGCACGCCGGGCGAGGGCTGCACGGGCACGTCGCAGCCGGCCATCCGGGCCACGATCTCGGCCCACGGCCCGGTCGCATTCACCACCAGGTCGGCCCCGATCACCTCCTCCGCGCCGGAGGTAAGGTCGCGGACGCGCACCCCGGTCACGGTCCGGTTGGCGACGAGGATCTCCTCGACCGCGGTCCAGGGGCGGATGACCGCACCGTTGTGCTTCGCGCTGGCGAAGAACCGGAGCGGCATCCGCATCGCGTCCATGGTCCCGTCGGGAATCTGGACGGCGAGCTTCGTCTCGGGGTTGAGGTGCGGCTCCAGGCGGAGCGCCTCCGCCCTCGATACGCGCCGGGCGGGGATGCCGGACTCGAGGCACGCCTCCACGAAGCCCGGCTCGTAGGCGACGTCCGCGTCGGTGACCGCCACGAACAGCCCGTCGTTGAGCTCGAACGAGCCGGGGCAGATGCGGCGGAGGATCATGTTCTCCTCGATGCACTCGACCGCGGATTCCTTGTCCTTGACCGCGTAGCGAGCGCCCGAGTGGAGAAGGCCGTGGT
>JAGDMV010000173.1 GCA_017860675.1 Chloroflexota bacterium | reverse complement strand
ATCCGCGAGCGGATGCGGATCAAGGGCGAGATCCGTGTCCTGACGGCGCAGCAACGGTACTCCGGCTACGTGGTCGCCTTCCTGCCGATCGGTATCCTCATGTTCCTGTTCGTCATCGCCCCGAAGTTCCTCGAGCCGCTGTTTGACGCCGAGGTGGCCTTCATGGGCATCCCGGTCGGGGTCATCCTGCTGGGCATGGGCGGGATGAGCATGTTCATCGGCTTCATGATCATCCGCCGCATCGTTGACATCGAGGTCTGAGCGATGCCAGTCCTGCCGATCGTCGTCGCCGCCGCCCTCGCCCTCGGGATCGTCCTGGTCACCGTCGCCCTCACCAGCCGGGCCTCGGTCGACCCCGTCCAGGCCCGGCTCACCCAGCTGGGCTCGATGCAGGCCAAGAACCTCGAGGAGCTCGAGCTCCAGCAGCCGTTCTTCGACCGCACCATCCGGCCGTTGGCCGACGGCCTGTCGGCGGCCCTGAGCCGCCGGAGCTCGAGCTCGTTCACCGACAAGACAGAGAAGCGCCTGGCCATGGCCGGCAACCCGGGCGGCCTGCGCGTGGGCGACTTCCTGGTGGCCAAGGCCGTCTGCGCCGTGATCTTCGCCATCCTCTTCTTCCTCGCCTTCAACTTCCTGCTGAACACCGGCCTCCTCCTGGCGATCGGCCTGGGCGCCATCGGCATCCTGATGGGCTGGAACGCGCCGGAGTTCTGGCTCGGCCGGCGCATCCGGGCCCGCCAGCACGCGATCCTGCTGTCCATCCCGGACGCCCTGGACCTGCTGACGATCAGCGTCCGGGCCGGCCTCGGCTTCGACGCCGCGCTGGCCAAGGTCGTGGAGAAGATGCCCGGCCCGCTGACCGACGAGTTCCGGCGGGCCCTGGCCGAGGTGCGGGTGGGCAAGGCGCGACGCGATGCGCTGCGCGACATCATCCCCCGCACCGAAGTTGCGCCGCTCACCAACTTCATCGGCGCGATCATCCAGGCCGAGCAGCTGGGCGTGTCGATCAGCAAGGTGCTCCAGGTCCAGTCGGAGCAGCTGCGCATCGAACGCCGCCAGCGGGCCGAGGAGGCGGCGGCGAAAGCGCCGATCAAGATCCTCTTCCCGCTGGTCGGCTGCATCTTCCCGTCGCTCTTCATCGTCATCCTGGGCCCGGCGATCATCTCGATCATCAAGAACCTGGGGAACGCGGGCTAGGTCGATGGCCGGCCAGGCCGCGGGCGGCGCGCCTGAGGGCGCGGCGGGACCGGGCGGACCGTCCGCGGACGCGCCCGCGGAGCTCGCCAACTCGACGGCCACGGACCGCATGGGACAGACGAGCGGCCCGGATCTCGCGGCCATGCCCGCTCGGCTGCAAGCGGTCAACCGGACCCGCGGTACGGTCCTCGCCGATCGGTTGGAGGTTGCTGACTCGTTCGGCTCGCGGTTCGCGGGCCTGATGGGCCGTCCGTCGCTGGCGGGTGGGACAGGCCTCTGGCTGCCGGGCACGGGCAGCATCCACATGCTCTTCATGCGCTTCCCGATCGACGCCGTGTTCCTCGGTCCGCAGCTGCCGGACGGAGCCCGCCGCGTGGTCGGTCCGAGACCCGGGCTGCGCCCCTGGCTGGGCATCGGCCTGGCGCACGGCGCGAAGGGCGTGCTGGAGCTGCCGGCCGGCACGATCGCGACGACCGGGACGTCGCTGGGCGACGAGGTCCTCCTGGAGGCCGCCGCGGAAGCCTGACGGCAGGCGCGGACGCGTTCGCTCCAGGGGATCGGAAGAAGACCGCACGTCCGGGCAACCGCCAGGTGGGTGCGCGGTGAGCTCACCCCGCTACCGTGCTCGCATGGCGGCACAGCAGACCCGACACCGGGCCGCCGGGCCCGGCCGGCACGCCACGCTGGCGGTCGGCAGGCTCGTCGACCTCGTCATGCCCCCGACCTGCGCCGGCTGCGGCCAGGAGGGCGAGGTCCTTTGCCGGGAGTGCGGGGCCGGCCTGTACGGGCGTGCCGGGATCGACCCCGGCCTGCCGCTGGGCCTGCCCTCCGACGTGCCGCTGCCGCTGCTCCAGCTGGAGTGGTGTGGACCCTTCTCCGGGCCCGTCCGGGCGGCCCTCCACGCCCTCAAGTACGGCGGGGAGCGGCGGGTCGTCGAGCCGCTCGCCGACGCCCTGGCGGCTCGCTGGCGCGAGGCAGGCCGCGGCGGCGACCTGCTGGTGCCGGTGCCGGTCCACGCCGAGCGGCGCGCCCGGCGCGGCTACGACCAGGCCGCACTGCTGGCGACAGCCACTGCCGACCGGCTCGACCTCCCGGCCGCGGAGGCCCTGGCGCGGACCCGCGCCACCCTGCCCCAGTTCGACCTCGACCACGCCAGCCGGGCCACGAACGTGGCGGGCGCCTTCGCGGTGCGCGCCGGCTGGGAGGCGGCGGTCCGGGGCGCATGGCCGGTGCTCGTTGACGACGTGGCCACGACTGGTGCCACGCTCGTCTCGTGCGCGACTGCCCTGCTGGAGGCAGGCGCCGTCGGCGTCTCGGCCCTCGCGGTGGCACGTGAGACATGAGGCCGGCCGTCGGCGGCTTCGTGACGGCGAGCGGCCGGCACGCTCCGTTGGGGGAGCACGAGCGGTCAGCCCGCCACCGCCCGCCTATACTCGGGGCACGACCGGCCCTGCCCGCCGCCGGCCGCAGCGAACCGCGGACCGGCCGGGCAGTCGCCGCCCTGGAGGTCTGCCGTGAGGACGATCGTGAAGGGCAAGAACCTCGACGTCCAGGACACGACGCGCCGCTACGCCGAGCGCAAGATGCACCGGCTGGAGCGCTTCCTCGACGACCGGACGGACGCGCTCATCGAGCTCTCCGTCGAGCGCCACCGGTCCGCCGAGGACTCGCGCATCGCCGAGGTGACCCTGGTCATCGACGGCCAGACCCTTCGCGGCCGGGCGGACGCGTCGACATTCGAGGCCGCCATCGACGAGGTCGTGGACAAGGTCGAGCGGCGCGCCGTCGACCACCGCGAGAAGCCGCGCGTCCGGGCCCGCCCGCCACAGGAGAAGGACATCCTGCGCCGGATCGCCGACGGGACGGCCGAGCCGGGCCGTGAGCGCCGGGTGGTGAAGACGAAGCGCTTCGCCATCGAGCCCATGTTCGAGGAGGACGCGATCGCCGAGATGGAGGCGCTCGGCCATACCTTCTTCCTGTTCGTCAACGCCGAGAACGAGCGCCTGAACGTCGTCTACCGGCGCAAGGACGGCGACTACGGGGTGATCGAGCCGGTCGTAGCCGGCGAGTACACGCCGGGCAAGGGCAACCGCTCGAAGGGCTAGGAGCGGCAATGCGCCGGGCGGACCGAAGGGCCCGGCCGGCGGCGTGCTGCCGTGCGATCCGCCGGGCTCAGCCCCGCCTGTAGATCCCGGCGTCCCGGGTCAGCATGCCGGCGTCGACCAGGAACCGCCGCAGCGTGACCGGGTCCTCGGGATGGACCTCGGCCAGTCGCTCGGTCACCTCGCGCTCGCCGTACTCCCGGTCTTCCGGGAAGCATCGCTCGAGCAGGTAGCGGAGGATCACCTGGCGCTTCTTCTCCGAGGCCGGGATGGCGATCAGCCGGTCACCCTCGAAGAAGGCGCGGAAGACCTTGGCCTCGAAGGCCGGCATCGGGCCCCAGGGCGACGGCACCGCGGCCGGCTCGTCGTGCGAGTGCTCGATCCCGTCGAGCTTGCGGCCGACCTCGGCCAGCCGGTCGAGCCGCAGCGCGTACTCGACGTGGGGCGGCCGGGGCCGCGCTACGACCAGGCCGGCAGCCTTCAGCCGCTTCAGGTGGTGGGCGACGGTGGGCGCCGAGAGGCCGAGCTCGTCGGCCAGCTGCTCGACGGCCATCGGCCGGCCGGCGATGAGGCCGACGATCCGCAGGCGCGACGCGTCGCTCAGGGCTTTGAGGGCGAGGAGGAGGTCCGGATCCATGGCGGGAACCTGCTGATTAGATGGGTGTCGAATTGCGAGACTACCAAGACGATTAGATGCATGTCAAATGGCGCTCCCTCGCCTGCGAGCATCCGCTTCGCCGCTCACCCGCTGGGCTACGATGCCCGGGATGACCGATCCGCAACGCCGCGCCCCAGGATCGCAGGCGGCCGACACGCCGCCCGTCGCGGCACCACGGCCGGCCCTGGCGGACCGGACCCTGGGTGCGCATCTGCCGCTCGCAGCCGGGATGGTC
>JAGDMV010000172.1 GCA_017860675.1 Chloroflexota bacterium | reverse complement strand
GACGCTGCCGGCTTGCCGGCAACGAACCGGACCGGCGTGCCCGACTGGATGACCTGCACGTATGTCTGGCCGATCGTCAGGGTCACCTGCTTGCCGTTCGCGTCGTAGAAGCGCGTCGGCCCGGTCATCGACGACTTCTTCCAGGTCCCCTTGATCGTCCTGCCGTTGGTCGAGATCCAGGCCTTGCCGCTGCCGATGAGACGTGCCTCGAGGCGCCCGTGGCCGGAGCCGGCCCCGGTGAGCGGGCCGAACCGCATCACCATGACGATGACGTTCTTGGGCGCGATCTGGACCTTGTGGGCGGCATCGATGTCCTTCTTGCCCCCGGAGACGAAGCGCCGATAGGTGTTCGTCTTCCGGTCGTACCGGTAGCGGACGGCGTTGTGCGGGTAGGTGACGTCGATCCGGCCGCCGACCGGACGCGCCTCGAGCGGCGCGTCGGGGGCGAAGCGCCAGATCGCCTTCGCCGGCGGATCGGTTGCCTTGAGCGCCTTGGCCAGGCTGCGGAGGTGCTTCCCGTCGGTGTAGAGGTTGTGCGGCGCGTAGCGCTGCTTGATCCGCCAGAAGTACCTGCCCCAGCGGAACTGGTCGGCGTTGTACACGAGCTGCCCGCTGCCCTTGGACCGCAGCGCGGCCAGCGCCTGGGGCGACCCACCGGCGTGGGCGTACACGGCCCGCCATTCGGCGGCCCAGCCGATGAAGTAGTAGCGCGCGCTCCGGACCGGGCCGACCGCCTTCGGGTTGCCCTCGGCGAAGATGGCCATGTAGCGGGGGATCCCGGCCTCGGCAGGTGCCTGCCACACCACCGACGCCTCGGACAGGCCTGACTGGGGCCGAGCAGCCCACAGGTCGTCGATCATGACCGCGATCGGGTGGCGAAGAGCGTTTGCCTCCCGCACGAGCCGGCCGGTCAGCGGCGCGATCGCCATCGTCGGGGTCGGGGCGGGCGTGGGCGTCGGTTGCGGCGTGGGGGTGGCCGGCTCGGGCGGGGACATGACCGGGCTGGGAGCGCCACTGGCCAGCGGCGAGGGGCTCGTCGCCGGGTCCCCCGGCGTGCCCGGGGCTCCCGTGCCGCTGGCGGCAGGACCCGATGGGGCCGGGCTGCCGCAGCCCACGACGAGTGCCGCGACGAGGGCCAGGGCGGACAGCGCGGGGCGGCGGGAAGGTGGCATGCCTGGTGCAGGATAGCGTCGGCGCGCCCGGCGCGCGAGGACGGGCGGGCCGGGGTAGGCTGCGCACAGCGTCCGCCAGGCGGGCCGTGGCCCGCCACCAAGCCGAGGACCCTCCGATGACCGACCCCGTGCCGTCCCCGACCAGCCCGGAAGCACTCGCGGCGGCGCCCGGCGCCGGCCCGGGCGGCGCCACCGAGCCCGAGACGGTCGCAGTCGCCGCCGCAGGGCCCGCCTCCATGGCAGGCACGATCGCCGAGTCGCTCGCGGTCACCGGCCCGGCGGCGGTGCCGGGCCTCGGCGGCGGCACGGTGGAGGCCCGGGCGGTTGCCGTCGGCGGGATCCGGACCGTTCAGGCGAACCTCCGCTTCTCCGCCGTCGGCGGCATCGCCGGCGAGCGTGTAGACGTGCAGCAGGGCAGCGTCGGCGGCATCCTGGCCAGGGAGGCCGACATCGACCAGGCGTACGTCGGCTCGGCGGTGGCGGCCAACCTCCGGGTCCAGCAGTCGATCGTCCGGGCGGCGGCGGCCAACACGTTCAGCAGCGGCCCGTCGACGACGATCGTCTTCCTGGTGGCCCGCCGGCTGGAGGGCACGCCGCGGGTCTTGTTCGACTGGCGCGCCGCAGCCGTGGTGGCGGCCGCGCTGGTCGGCCTGCGGCTGGTGGCCCGGATCCGCCGCTGACGGCAGTCACCTGCCCGGACTCCGGTACTGCCCCCGACCGCGAGGGCAGGGCGGCCGGCCCGGAGACCTCCGCTATACTCGGCCGCGTCCCCGCACGAACGCGGGGTGTCCGCGACAGCCCGTCGCGCTTCCGGTCGTTGCCTCGCGGCCGGCCGGCAAGGAGGCCCACCGGCCCGTGATCGATCCCTCCGCGCGCATCCACGCGTCTGCCGACCTCGAACCCGACGTCGCCGTGGGCCCCCGGACGAGCATCTGGAACCGGGCCCAGGTCAGGACCGGCGCCCGCATCGGCGCCGAGTGCATCGTCGGCCGCGACGCCTTCATCGACGAGGGCGTCGAGATCGGGGACCGGGTCAAGATCCAGAACGCCGCCCTCGTCTACCACGGCGTGACCGTCGAGGACGGCGTCTTCATCGGGCCCAACGCCATCCTCACCAACGACCGCTTCCCACGCTCGATCACCGCCAGCGGCGAGCTGGCCCGGGCGGACGACTGGGTGGTGAGCCCGATCCTGCTGCGCAAGGGCTGCTCGATCGGAGCCGGCGCAGTCGTGGTCGCCGGCCGCACCGTCGGCCGCTTCGCGACGGTGGGGGCCGGGGCGGTGGTGACCCGGGACGTTCCCGACCACGCCCTCGTCGCCGGCAACCCGGCCCGTCGCATTGGCTGGGTGTGCGCCTGCGGACAGCGCCTGGTGGACGAGTCGGCGCGGCCGGTTGCCGGCGATCGGCGAGGCCCCGCCCGCTGCTCCACGTGCGCCGCCGTCTACGACGTCGACGGCGACGACTGCGTCGCTCGGACCAGGGAGGTGCCCGCGTGATCCCGATCTCGAGGCCGGACATCGGCCCGGCCGAGGAGCAGGCCGTCCTCGACGTCCTCCGCTCCGGCATGCTCGCCATGGGGGCGAGGACGGCCGCGTTCGAGGAGGCCTGGGCCGCCTACTGCGGGGTGAAGCACGCCGTGCTGATGGCGAACGGGACCGTGGCCATGGAGGCGATCCTCCACGGCCTGGGCATCGGCCCGGGCGACGAGGTCATCACCGTCAGCTTCAGCTTCAACGCCACCGCCAGCGCCATCCTGCGGACGGGCGCCCGGCCCGTCTTCGTCGACGTTCGCGAGGACGACTTCTGCCTCGACCCGGACCGGCTGGAGGCGGCCCTCACGCCCAGGACGAAGGCGATCATGCCCGTCCACCTGTACGGGCTGATGGCCGACATGGAGCCGATCGCCGAGATCGCCGCCCGCCGCGGGATCCCGGTCATCGAGGACGCTGCCCAGGCCCACGGCGCTGCCTGCCGCGGCCGGCGGGCCGGCCGGTTCGGCCCGTCCATGTTCAGCCTCTACGCGACGAAGAACCTGATGACGGGCGAGGGCGGATTCGCCACCACCGACGACGATGAGCTGGCCCGCTCGCTGCGGCTGTTCCGCAACCACGGCATGGAGCGGCGCTACTACCACGACCGGCTCGGCACGAACTACAAGCCGACCGACCTGGCGGCGGCCATCGGGCTGGCCCAGCTCGCCCGGCTCGACGAGCGGACCGCCCGCCGCCGGCGGAACGCGGCCTGGCTCAGCACGCAGCTCGACGGCTACCTCGTGCCGAGGGTGCCCGAGGGCCGCGAGCACGCCTGGCACCAGTACACGATGCGGTTCCCCGGCGAGCGCCAGCGGGTGATCGACGGCCTGACCGAGCGGGGCATCGGCACGCTCATCTACTACCCGGTGCCGATCCACCGCCAGGCCTACATCCAGGCGCTCGTGCCCGGGGCGGCCGACCTCGACCTGCCGGTGACGAACCGGCTGGCCGACGAGGTCCTCTCGGTCCCGGTGCGGCCGAACCTCACCGACGACGAGCTGGCGGCCGTCGCGGCGGCCATCCGCGAGGTCGCCACGCCGGTCGGGGCGGCGGTGGCCCGGTGAGCGGCGCACCGTTGCGGGTCGGCCTGGCCGGCCTCGGATCGATGGGTCGCAACCACCTGCGCCACCTCTCGTCGCGGAGCGACTGCCGCCTGGTTGCGGTCAGCGACCCGGACGCGGCTGCCCGCGCCGACGCGGTCGCGAGGACTGGAGCCGCCGGTTTCGGCGACGCGCTGGCCATGATCGCCGAGGCGGACCTCGAGGCGATCGTCGTCGCCGCGCCCACCACCGCCCACGCGGAGATCGCCGGGGCGGCCATCGAGCGCGGCCTGCCGGTCCTCGTCGAGAAGCCGCTGGCAGCCAGCGTCGACGAGGGGCGGACGCTGGTCGCGGCCGCCCGGACCCGCGGCGTGCCCCTCCAGGTGGGCCACGTCGAGCGCTTCAACCCGGCCGTCCTCGAGCTCGGCCGGCGCCTGGCCGACGGCTGGCTCGG
>JAGDMV010000171.1 GCA_017860675.1 Chloroflexota bacterium | reverse complement strand
AGGTCGATCGGTCTACCGCCGGTGTCGAGGGCCGCAGTGACCAGGTCGACCGGGCCCGGGGGAGGTGCCGCAGGGCGCCCGAGGAGACGCCGCCGGCCGCGCGCCCGCAACGATACGAGCCGCCCATCCAGCACGGTGCCGAGCGGCCCGGCGTTCGGGCTGCGGAATGCGTCGAGGGCGCTCGCGTGGCCCTTCACCACGTCGTCCGCGGGGTGGACGGACCCCGCCATGACCACGACCACACCAGCCCCTCGGAGCTCCGGATCGGCCGCCACGGCAACCGCGTCGCGAAGGTTGGCCGGCCCGTCCCAGGCCCGCTCGTCCGCGGTCCGCATCGCCCCGGTGACCACCACGGGCCGAGGGTCCTCGTGGAGGAGGTCCCAGGCGAAGGCGGTCTCCTCGAGCGTGTCGGTTCCCTGGACGACGACGACCCCGGCCATTGCCGGATCGACCAGGGCGTCCTCGATCGAGGCGCCGATCGCAAGCGCGTCGGCGAACGAGAAGTGGCTGGCGGGCGTGCGGCCGCGGTCGACGGCGATCACGTCCGCGATGGAGCCCACCCCAGGGGCCAGCGCCAGCAGGTCGGCCCCGGCCAGGGAGGGCACCGCGCCACCGGCGACCGGGTCGACGGTCATGCTGATGGTGCCCCCGGTGAAGATGACGGCGACGCGCGGCGAGCCCGCCATCGCGCCGCTCAGGGCTCGTCGGGAGAGGGACCCGCCAGCCCGGCCTGCAGGCCTGCCCCCTGGTCGGCCGCCGGCTCCGCTTCCAGGCTGCTTACCGGTGACCCGTCGATCGGTGCGCTCGCAGCTGCGGCAGGCTCGGGCTCGGCCGACGTGCCGCGGCGCGGCCGTCGCCGGCGGTCCCGCCCGAAGATCGATGCCAGCCCGGTGGCGAAGATGATGAGGGCCAGGGCGATGACGACCGGCATGAGGCCGACGATGTCGGCGATGGTGCCCACGACGATGATCGGCAGCAGGCTGCCGATCGAGATCAGCATGTTCAGGATGCCGAACACCCGTCCGCGGACGTTCTCGTCGATCTCCTCCTGCAGCTCGGTCTGGGCCGGGATGGCGACGAAGGCGTAGGCCATGCCGGCCAGGAAGCCGATCGCGATCACGATCGACAGGATCGATACCAGCGACGAGACGTCGACGAAGGTCTGCGCCTGATCGAGACGGACGATGAACGAGGTGATCGGCCCGGCGATGGTCAGCAGCAGCAGGAGCGCGCCCAGGCTGACCAGCCCGCCCTCGATGATCCGCCGCCGTGCGACCAGCCGCTCGACGCTGGTGAGCAGCAGCACCCCCAGGACGAGACCGGCGCCGAGGGGCAGGACGACCACTACGAAATCGTCCGGCGCGAGGCCGAGGACCGTGGTGGCGAAGCCCGGGCCGAGCGCCCCGAGCACCCCGACGACCGACGAGGCGATCACCAGGTAGGTCAGCGCCCAGGCCACCGAGCGATGCGAGGCAACGTAGGCGACGCCCTCGCGGAACTGTCCCCGGAAAGTGTCGACCGCTGCCTCCGCCTCGTGCAGCGTGTCCGGCCGGGTCACCGGCGTGGGCGGCGCCGCCGGCAGCGTCCAGCAGAACAGCGTCGCGATCAGGTAGCAGCCGGCCACCACCGCGATGAGGATCGAGGGGCCGGCGACCTTCACCACCAGCGGCCCGAGGATGGTGAAGCCGACCGCGAACGCGGTGTTCAGGGTGAGGGTGAAGACGCCGGTCGCCGTCAGCAGCTGTTTCCGGCTCACCACGAGGGGGATCATCGCCAGCTCGGCCGGGGCGAAGAAGGTGCTGGCGGTGGAGACCGCGATGTTGATCAGGTAGATGATGGCCACGTTCGTGTCGACGAAGACCATCACCGCGAACAGCCCGGCCCGGGCGAGGTTGGTGACGACCAGCACCCGGCGGCGGTCGAAGCGGTCCACGTAGACGCCGGCGAACGGCGAGAAGATGACCGCCGGCACCAGGAACGTCAGCAGCAGGAGGCTGACCGCCGAGTTGGAGTAGGTCAGGCTGTAGACGAGGACCGTCAGGCCGTACAGGACCATGTTGCCGCCGACCTGGGTGAAGACCTGCGACAGCCACAGGAGCAGGAACGGCCGGCTCCCGAAGACCGACAGCGCCGATGCGCCGCCCGACTCGGACGGCGCCGAGGCAACCGCGAGCTCAGCGTCGATGATCTCCGGCGGCTCGGGCGGGATCATGCCGGCTGCTCCCCGGGAGAAGCGGGCTCGGGAGGCTGCTCGAGGACGCGCGCCAGCCGCTGCTCGACCCGCCGGCGCTCGACGAGGACGCGGTGCCCGCAGCGCTCGCAGCGGATCCCCAGGTCGGCCCCGAGGCGATCGACGGTCCAGGTGCGCCCGCCGCACGGGTGCGGCCGCCGGAGCTCGATGCGGTCGCCGACCCGGAACGGGATGGGCGCGGTCACGGCGAGGGCTCGGCCGGGCGCGAGCTGGTCATCGGCGCGCAGGGTAGCAGAACGCCGGACCTTTCCGGCAGTGGACGAAGCCAGCCCCGGGCGCGACGGCGGCCACTCAGAGCTTGGGCCGTGCGCTCTGCGGCGTCAGGGCCCGCTCCGTGGGTGGCAGGACCAGGCGATCGACCGGCGTGACTTCCACGCTGATGTCGGGGTAGGTCGCCTCGAGCTGGGCGACGATGCCGCCCGCCCTGGTCAGGGTCCCGGTGAGCGTCGCCGGGCTGCCCACGGCCGCGATCACGAGCACCGGGTCGAGCAGCGTGTTCTCGACCGAGAGAGCACCCGGCTCGCCGGCGACGACGGTTCCCGGGACGACGCGCACCCCGCCGACGCTGAGGGCCTCCGCCCCGGCGTTGCGCAGCTCATTCAGGAGGTCGCCGATGGCCGTTCCGGGGATGGGCCCGCGGAGGGTGATCCGCACGCCGGGCCCGCTCACGCCGCTCACGCCCAGCCAGGCGCGCAGCCGCTCGAGGTCGGCCCGGATCTGCCCGGCCGAGCTACCGCCGCGGGCCTGGGCCGCCTCGTGGCCGGCCACCTCCTGCTGCAGCAGCGCGACCTCCGCGCGCAGCTGGTCATTGCGGGTGTTCAGGTTCGCGACGACGAGCGTCAGCTCCTGGGCGGTCCGGTTCTCGAGGTCGCTGCCGCCACCCTGGGCACGGATCTGGACGACAACCAGGAAGCCGAGCAGGACGGCCAGCGCCGTGAGGGCGAGCCGACCGCCGCGCGTCCCCATCGCTCAGTCCCCCGGCGCCGGGCTGGCCGCGTCCGGCATGGCGTAACGGAGCGACACGGAGCCGGCGTACGCCGGCACGACCAGGTCGCTGCCCTCCGCGAAAGAGAGGCGGATGCCGTCGCGCGTCGCCCGCACGCCGACGAAATCGCGGAAGCCGGTGGACTGCGACAACCGCTCGTACAGGTCTGTTGGGCCGATGGCGGTGATCTGGTACGGGGGCGCGAGGTACGCCGAGTTGACGAGCAGAGACCCGCCGATGTCGACCACCGCGGTCGGTCCTACGACCCGTTCCTCGTTGATCGAGATTGCCTCCGCCCCCGCCAGCCAGAGCTCCTCCACGACTGTGCGCAGGTCCTCGCCCGTGACCAGCGAGTCGGCCGCGAGGGTGTCGGGAGCGGCCACATCGGGCGAATCCTCGAGCTGGAGGACGATCCCCGGGCCGGTGAGGGCGGTCAGCCCGGCCGCGATCCGGGCTGCCTCGACCTCTGCGTTGAGCCGGCGGACGAGGGCATCGCTGCCTTCTGCGCCCCGCTCGAGGGCCGCGATCTCGGTCCGCAGGGCCTCGATCTGGTCCTTCAACGCCTCCTGCTGTGCCTGGAGACCGAGGGCGGTCTCGACCAGCGGCTGGCGTTCCTGGGTCGTATAGCGGACCCGGGGCGTCTGCGACGCCAGCTGGGCGGCGACCAGGAATCCCAGCACGAGGAGGGCGACGAAGCCGGTGACCTGCCAGGAGCTTACCGGCACGCTCCGACGACGGCCGGCGGTCACGGCGCGCCTCCCCGGCGCCCCCGCGCGAACCAGGCGCCGAGGACGACGACGGCTCCGATGGCGACGACCATGGCGCCGACGAGCACGACGCCCTCGTCCAGGCCGCTCCCGGACGCGCCGGATGGATCAGGGCTGGCGGCCGGCGTCGCGGCAGGGGCGCCAGTGGCCCCGGATGGTGCGATCGTCGGTCCGGTCGGGGCAGTGGTCTGACCCGGG
>JAGDMV010000170.1 GCA_017860675.1 Chloroflexota bacterium | reverse complement strand
GCCGGTGATCACCGCCAGCAGGCCGATCGTCCCCACGGCCATCACCACGACGACGACCAGCAGGATCAGCAGCCGGCGGAGCGTGCGCAACTCGCCCTCCTCCCGCCGGTCCACCGCCCGGCGGATTCCGCGGAAGTCTGGCCGATCCGGCCCGAGTCCGCCAGCGGCGATCGCTCCATCCAGCGGCTCTTCGGGACGCCGATGCCGAGAATGGCCGACTGCCATGGCGTCCCGGCGCGTGCTCGAGACGGCCGCGTCGAGGCCTGCCCGCTCCGCTAGCATGTCGGGATGACCACCGTGCCTTCGCAACCCGGGCCGGACCTGTCGGATCCGGCGGCCGTCGCTGAGAGCCTCTCCTGGCTGCGGGCCGAGCACGACGGCATCGCCCTCTACGAGGCGCTGGCGGCGATCGACAGGGACGCTGCCCGTTCCTCCGTGTTCGCGGCGATGGCCGCCGCCGAACGCCGTCACGCCGGCGTCTGGGCCGATCGCCTCCGCGAGCTCGGGGCGACCGTGCCGCCGCCGGGCCGTCCGCGGGCCAGGGTTCGCTTCATCATCCTGGTCGCCCGCCTCTTCGGCACGCGACGCGTCGCTTCGATGGTCCAGGGCCTCGAAGGAGGCGACGAGGCCTCCTACCTGGCCATGGTGTCGCTGCCGGAGGCCGCGTCCATCGCGGCCGACGAGCGCGAGCACGCGGCGACCTGGGAGCGACTGGCAATCGAGGACATCGCCCGGACCAGCGGGATCACGGCCGAGGCAGCCGCCCGGGCCGAGGGACCCGCATCGGCCGGCGCGATCATGTCCATCGAGCGCTGGCACCGCGGCGGCGCGGGGACGCTCCGGGCGGTCGTCTTCGGTGCCAGCGACGGCCTGGTCAGCAACCTCTCCCTGGTCATGGGGGTGGCCGGTGCGACGGCTGAGCCGTCGTTCATCCTCCTGTCGGGGATCGCCGGCCTGCTGGCCGGGGCCTTCAGCATGGCCGCCGGCGAGTACATCTCGGTCCAGAGCCAGCGGGAGGTGCTCCACCGCCAGATCGCCCTGGAGCGGGCCGAGCTGGCGATCATGCCCGAGGCGGAGAAGGAAGAGCTGGTCGCGATCTACCGCTCGAAGGGCCTGCCCGAGGACGACGCGCGGCGGATGGCCGACCACATCTTCGCCGACACGGATATCGCCCTGGAGACGATCGTCCGCGAGGAGCTGGGCCTCGACCCGAAGGAGATAGCCTCGCCCTGGTCGGCGGCGGGCGGGTCGTTCGTGGCCTTCATCATCGGGGCGGTCGTGCCGGTGGTCCCCTACATCCCGATCCTGTACCCGGGAGCCCAGGTCGCGCTCGTGCTCAGCTTCGGGCTCAGCCTGGCGGCGCTGTTCGCGGTGGGGGCCGCTGTCAGCTTGCTGACGGGCCGCAACTTCGTGTTCGCGGGCTTGCGCCAGGTCGCGATCGGCGCGGCGGCCGCCATCGTCACCTTCGCGGTCGGCAGCCTGATCGGCGTGTCGGTGGCGGGCTGATCGGGTGAGCGAGGCCGAGCTCGCCGCGCGGCTCCGGGCCGAGGGCCTCGCTCCGGGCTCCTGGTCGAACGGTCCGGGCGATGGCTACGGGGCACATGCCCACGGCTACGACAAGGTCCTTGTCTGTGTCCGCGGCTCGATCGATTTCGGGCTGCCGCGCCGCGGCCAGACTATCCGGCTGGAGGTCGGGGACCGCCTGGACCTGCCCGCCGGGACCGAGCACGACGCGCTGGTGGGTTCTGCCGGCGTGACCTGCCTGGAGGCGCATCGTCCGGCCGGGGCGCTCGCCCCCGACCCGGTGAAGCGCGCCGCGGGCAGCTGGTAGCAGGTCGACGCCGGATGCGGGCGTCTGCGCAGGAGTCTCCAGGCGTTCATCGCCGGACATGACGAAGGCCCCGGATGAGGGGGCCTTCGAGCGTCGTGGAGTAGGCTTGGAGCGGTCGGCCCGCCCGGCTCAGCGGGCGGCGAACCGTGCCCAGAGCGGGAGCGAGTCGCGGGGATCGGTCGGTGCCATGGCGTCCTCCTCCCCGGACAGCACGATGCTGACGATGGCGAAGAGGGCCAGGAGGCCGAACAGGGTGGCGATGACCACGCTGCACCTCCTTGCTGGTGATGTGTCATTCGTGCCAACGATGCATTGGCTAGACGCGTATTCTAGCCTAACAGATCGATACCTGCAACTCCTGATAGCCTAACGTACTGGGGCTAACATGACGAACGAAGCCAGGCTCGACCCGACGGACGCCAGGATTCTCGAGTTGCTGCAGCGCGACGGCCGCCGCTCGTTCGCCGAGATTGGGGCCGAGGTGGGCATGAGCGGCCCGTCGGCTCACGAGCGGGTGAAGAAGCTCGAGGCGCGCGGGATCATCAGCGGCTACGGGGCGAGGCTGGACCCGGCGTCGGTCGGGCTCGGCGTCGTTGCTTTCATGTGGGTGACGCAGGCGCCGGGCTCGCTCGCTACCGACCTGTCCGACGAGTTCGGGGCGGTGCCGGAGGTGGAGTCCTGCCACCGCATCGCCGGCGAGGCCGACTACCTCCTCAAGATCAGGGCCGCCAGCCCGTCGGACCTCGAGCGGGTGGTGCGCAGGATCCAGGTCCTGGAGCACGTCTACCGGACCGAGACGGATGTCGCCTTCTCGACCGCCTTCGAGGGCCGGCCGCTGCCCGTCGACCGCGCCGTGACACATGCCGCGGTCCCGGGCCACGGTGGCCGGCCCGACGCCGGCGAGCCGATGCCTCCGGCCCTCCAGCGGGCTCGCCGGCGGCCCGCCACGGCCGGGGACGAGCCGCCGAGAACCGGCCCGGCGGGCGAGGCGTAGGAGGCATCGGACGAGGTGTCCACGTCGCCGGCATCCGACGCCGCGCTCGTCGCGGCCGTCGCGACCGGGTCCGAGGCGGCCCTCGCCGAGCTGTACGACCGGCAGGCTGATGCAGTCCACGCCGCCGCGCTCCGGCTGCTGGGCGATCGGCAGGCCGCCGAGGACGTCGTCCAGGAGGTCTTCCTGACGCTCTGGAACCGCGCCGACCGCTTCGATCCCGCGGTGGGGTCGCTCGCCGCCTGGCTGCTGACCATCGCTCGCAACCGAGCGGTCGACCGCCTGCGGGCGGCCGGCCGGCGGCCCCAGCTCGTCTCGATCCTGCCCGCGGGCGGCGACGAGCAACCCGATGCGGCGGCCCTCGAGCGCCTCGCGGCCGAGCGGGGAGTCCTCGCCGGAGCGGGCGCGGTCGATCTCGATCCCGAGGCAGCGCTGGACCTGGTCGAGACGCGGGCCGCCCTGCGCGAGGTGCTCACGGAGCTGCCCGAGGCGGAGCGGACGGCGATCCTGCTTGCCTACCGCGAGGGCCTGAGCCAGAGCGAGATCGCGGCGAGGCTTGGCTGGCCGCTGGGCACGGTCAAGACGCGCACCCGCCGTGCCCTGGCCCGGCTGCGCGAGGCGCTCGGGCCGGAATACGCCCCCGTACCGGCGCCCGCGACGAACGACCCGGAGGCGGGCTGATGGACGGCTGCGCCGAGACCCGCGAGCTGCTCGAGACCGCGGCCCTGGAGCCGGACGGGATCGGGCGGCTGGAGGCGGGTGACACGGCCGAGGCCGCCCGGGCGGCAGGACATCTCGCGGTCTGTCCGCCGTGTGCGGAGGAGCTGGCCCGGCTGCGGCGGGCGGCGGCCACGCTGCGCGCCGTCCTGGCCGCCGGGCCGTCTCCGGCCCTGCGCGAGCAGACGCTGGCCCTGGTGCGGGCGGCCGGGGTGGAGCGGCCGAGGGCCGAGGCCGGTGTGCTGCCCGCGGCCGGCGCCGCGGAGGCCGGCGCGCCGCTGCCGGTCGCGGTGCCTGCCCGCCCGTCCCGCCTCGCTGCCGGCACGGCCTGGCTGGCAGCCGCCGCGGTCCTCGTCGTGGCTGCCTTCGGGGCGGGCTTCGCGGTCGGCAGTCCGGCCGACCCGGCGACGGCACCGACGGCAGCGCCGTACGCGGCCCTCGCCCAGGTGGCCGGCACCCAGGCCCGGGTCATGTCCGCTACCGACGCCGTGGAGGTGATCCTCCGCGATCCGGCCGGCGTGCCCCGGGGAATGCTGGCGACGGCGCCATCCACCGGCGAGATGGTGGTGGTCGCCAGCGGGCTCGATCCCGCGCCCGCCGGATCCTCATACCGCTGCTGGGCCGAGGTCGCCGGCAAGCGCCAATCGCTGGGCACGATGTACCTG
>JAGDMV010000169.1 GCA_017860675.1 Chloroflexota bacterium | reverse complement strand
AAGCGCAGCGCCTCGAGCGACACCCGTTCGTCGGTGCCGTGGAAGAGGTCCAGGAAGCGCTCGTCGGGACCGAGCCGCAGGGGCGAGAAGCCGTAGGTCGGGATGCCCAGCTTCGCCGTGTGCTTGGCATCCGTCGCGAACGGCGCCATGACGGGCAACGCGACGGCGTCGGGGTCGGCGGCGAGCAGCGCGCCGGTCATGGTCTCCCAGAGACGCCCCGCGGCCGGGGCCTCGACCGGCTGGCCCCAGAGCCGCAGGCTGGCCGACAGCTCGGTCCACAGGTCATCGCCGACTCGCGCACGCAGCTCGGTCTCGGCGGCGGCGGGCGTCATGCCGGGCAGGACGCGCATGTCGATCGTGAGGCTGGCAGTCCCGGGAATGACGTTGTGCCGGGTGCCGGCGGCCAGGACGTTGGGCGAGCAGGTGTCGCGCAGCAGCGCGCGCAGGGCTCGACGCTGGGCCTCGGAGCAGACCCCGGCAAGCGCGGCCTCCGCCGCCGACGGGTCGGGGTCGGCGAGGCGCCGCACCCAGCGGCCGGTCGCCGACGGTACCCGCGCCGCGACCTCTTCGAGGAAGCGGGCCATGACCGGCGTCAGCTGGGGCGAGCTCGGAGCCGCCAGCCGTCGGGCCACCTCGGCCGCCCGCAGCAGGGCGTTGGCGTCACCTCCGACGGTCGTCCCGTCGCCCGGCATCGACCCGTGGCCCCACGCGCCGCCGACCTCCAGGTCCCAGATGGCAAAGCCCTTCTCGGCCACCTGGATGGGGTAGAAGCGTGCCCCGGCGACGGTCATCGTCACGCCGCCGCACTCGTTGAGCGCCCCGGCCGCCCGGATGAGCTCCGGCCGCTGCTCGACGAGCCAGCCCGCGCCCTCGACGCCGCCCGCTTCCTCGTCGGCGAGGGCGGCGAAGATGACATCGCGGCGGAGGCCAGGGACGGGGTCGGAGGCGGGGTCGCGGCCGGCGGCCCGCGCCTCGGCCGCGAGCAGGCGCATCACCAGCAGCTCCATCGCGACCATCGCCTTCATGTCGATCGCCCCGCGGCCCCAGATCCAGCCGTCGGCCACGTCGCCCCCGAACGGGTCGTGGGTCCAGCCTTCCGCTGGGGCCGGGACCACGTCGGTGTGGGCGAGCAGGAGCAGCGGCTCGCCACCGGTGCCGTCACCCCGGAGCCGGGCCACCACCGAGCCGCGGCCCGGGAACGGCTCCAGGATCTCGGCCGGTATCGCCGCGTCGTCGAGGGCGGCGGCCAGGTGCCGGGCGGCCTGGATCTCGTCGCCGGGTGGGTTGACCGTCCGGAGCCGGATCAGGGCCCGGACCTGCTCGACGAGCTCGGCGTGCGCCCGCTCCCAGGCAGCGGGCCCGAGGGCGGCGGAGAGGCGGGGGCCTGCGCTCATGAAGGTGCGCGGCGCGACAGGTTCGCGGTCGCGCCCGCGGGTCGACGAATCGGACCAGCCTTCACGAGCCTGCCCTGGCCAGCGCGCTCCTGAGCCGCTCCCCCGTCGTCACGGCGCCCTTCGATGCCGACGAGACGAGCGCGGCGTACTTGGCCATGACGCCGGAGGCGTAGCGGGGGGCAGGTGGCGTCCAGGCATCGCGCCGCCGGGCGAGCTCGGCCTCGTCGACCAGCAGGTCGAGGGCCTTGCGGTCCACGTCGATCTCCACCTCGTCGCCGTCGCGGACCAGGGCGATCGGGCCGCCGAGGGCCGCCTCCGGGGCGACGTGGCCGATCATCAGCCCGTGCGTGCCGCCGGAGAAGCGTCCGTCGGTCAGCAGGGCAACCGACTGGCCCAATCCCTCTCCGACGAGGGCGGCGGTGACGCTGAGCATCTCCTGCATGCCCGGGCCGCCCACCGGGCCCTCGTAGCGGATCACGACGACGTCGCCAGGCTTGATCTGCCCCGCCCGGACGGCCGCGAAGCAGGCGTTCTCGGAGTCGAACACCCGGGCCGGGCCGCGGTGGTGGCGTCGCTCGTGGCCGGCCAGCTTGACCACGCAGCCGTCGGGGGCGAGGGTGCCGCGGAGGATGGTCAGGCCGCCGTGGGGCTTGATCGGCGTCTCGATCGGCCGGACGACCTGCTGGCCGGGGGTCTCGACCGCGTCGGCGGCGATCTGGGCGATGGTCCGGCCGTCGACCGTGGGCTCGTCGCCGTGCAGGAGGTCGCGCTTCAGCAGCTCGCGCATGACCAGGGCGACGCCGCCGGCGTCGTACATGTCGGAGGCGGCATAGCGCCCGCCGGGCATCATGTCGGCGACCAGCGGCGTGCGGTCGGCGACACGGCTGAAGTCGTCGAGCTCGAGCTGCAGGCCGAACTCGTGGGCGATCGCCAGCAGGTGGAGGACGCCGTTGGTCGACCCGCCGGTGGCGGCCACGGCGGCGATGCCATTCTCGAGCGCCCTGCCGGTGACGAAGGCGGCGGGGCGGCGGTCGGCCCGCACGAGATCCATCACCACCTCGCCGCAGCGCCGCGCGGCCGCGTCCTTGGCCGGATCCTCGGCGGGGATGCCGTTGAGGCCGGCCGGCGAGAGGCCGATGAACTCCATGACGGTGCTCATCGTGTTGGCGGTGTACTGGCCGCCGCAGGCGCCCGCGCCGGGGCAGGAGACGTTCTCGATCTCGTACAGCTCGTCCAGGGTGATCGTCCCGGCCCGGTAGGCGCCGATGGCCTCGAAGACGGTGACAATCGTGGCGTCGCGCTTCCCCTTGTACGTGCCCGGGTAGATCGTGCCGTTGTAGAGGACGAGGCCAGGGATGTCGAGCCGGGCCAGGGCGATGGCCGCGGCCGGGATCGTCTTGTCGCAGCCGACGAGGCAGACGAGGCCGTCGAACAGGTGCCCGCGGGCCGTCAGCTCGATCGAGTCGGCGATGACATCGCGGCTCACCAGCGAGGCCTTCATTCCCTCGGTGCCCATCGACACGCCGTCCGAGATGGAGATCGTGCCGAACTCCATGGGCGTGCCGCCGGCGGCTCGGATCCCCTCCTTGACGAACCCGGCGAGGCGGCGTTGGTTGAGGTTGCAGGGCATGGTCTCGATCCAGGTCGTGGCCACGCCGATGATCGGCCGGGCGAGGTCGTCGTCGCTGAAGCCGACCGCCTTGAGCATGGCCCGGGCGGCGGCGCGGTCGGGGCCATCGGTGAGGGCGGCGCTGTGGCGCTTGGCCGGATCGGTAGGCCGGTCGTAGGGATGGGGACGGGGGTGCGCGGACACGTCGGCGGAAGCGGGGCCGGCGGGAGCGGCCTCGTCGGTGGGGAGGGGGCGGCTGGGCGTCATCACGGGCCTCTGGTGCGGGGGACGCCCAGAGTGTAGGCGAGGCGCCGGGGCGGTGGCGAGGCCGGCCGGGCGGTGGCGAGGCCGGCCGGGCGGAGGCGGTCGCGAGCGTCTCACGGCCTGCTCTTCTCCCGCCCAAGCCCAGCAGGCTTGCGGCCGGGTCCAGCAGTCGATTCTTCTCCCGCTCAGGCCCTGGAGGCTTGCGAAGGACAGCCGATGACCCGACTGACCGTTGTCACAGGTCCCGCTGGGGCTGCCGCCTGACTTCCTGCGCTCGCGGGGCTCGCGTCGAGCCGCCGACCAGCTCGCTCCGGCGCGGGAATCGCCCCGGCGCATGCCTATCAGGCTTAGGCGGGAGAAACCACACGGCGGCCAGCTGCTCGCGCGGGTCTGCGAGCCATCGGCGCACCTCGGTCGTGCGCCCCGGGAAGCGCGCACCGATTGTCGCTCCGTGTCGGGCGACCGCATTCCTCGACCGCGACCCCTCCGGCAGGACGACGACCGACCCGACAGACGCCGCTCTCCATCCCCGCTCTGCGGCCAGCAGCCCCGGCACCAGGCGGCGCTTGCGGTCGGTCGTCGCGAGCAGGTCCTGGAGGTCGACAAGCCGGCTCTTCACCTCGACCAGGAGCAGCGCCGCCCCTGCCGGCTGCCAGGCCACGACGTCGACGCTGCCCCGTTCGCCGTAATGGCTGAAGGTGAACTCGACGAGCACCGTCCAGTGGAGCGGTCGAAGCGTCGCGGTGACCGCCTCGACCAGCTCGGCATGTTTCGCGTCGAGGAGGCGATCGAGGTCGCCGCTGCCCCATCGCGGGGTGATCGCCACGCTGACGTCGAGGACCGAGGCCATCGACCTGATCGTGTGGATCGTGAGCATGTCGAGGCGCCCCCGCTCGAGCTTCGAGACAGTCGTCTGGTGTACTCCGGCCCGAGCGGCGACGTCCTCCTGGCGGAGGCCTCGCCGTCGCCTTAC
>JAGDMV010000168.1 GCA_017860675.1 Chloroflexota bacterium | reverse complement strand
TCCGGGGGACGGGGTCTGGTCGGGATCCACGCCGCGTTCACCTGTTCGGACCAATCGCTGCGGGCGGCCGCCGGACTGGCCCGCGACCTGGGGGTCGGCGTCCACGTGCACGTCTGCGAGGGACCGGGCGACGTCGACGCGCAGCGCCGCCTCGCCGGCCTGACCGCCGACGACTGGCTGCTCGCCCACTGCGTGCACCTGGCGACCGACCACGCCCTGCGGGGCACGATCCTCCACAACCCGATGTCGAACCTGAACAACGGGGTCGGCTACGCCAACCCGGTCCGCTTCGCGAACCCGGTCGCCCTCGGCACCGACGGCATCGGCGGCAACGTCCTCGAGGCGTTCCGGCTGGCATACGTCCTGCAGCGCTCAGCCGACGTCACCGCCAGCCCCGAGACGGCCTGGCGCTGGCTCGAGACCGGCTGGAACCTCGTGCCCGAGGCGCGCGACGACGAAGTCACCTGGTCATACGAGCCGATGGACCCCTGGCACATCGCCTTCACGCCGGGGATTCGGCCACTTCGGGTCTCCGTCGGCGGGGAGGTGGTCTTCGCCGACGGCAAGCCGACCCGCGTCGACCCCGACGAGGTGCGGGCGAAGGCCCGCGAGCAGGCGGCCCGCCTGCACGCTCGCCTCTGAGGTCCTGCCGCACTGTCCGCCCACCCAACCGTCCGCCCCTCCCCGACGAGGAACCACCCGATGTCCGACCGGTTCCACCCGATCTCGATGGAGCAGCTCACCGACTGGATCTTCACCGAGCTGGAGAGGAAGGACTCGGTCTTCGGCATCTCCCGGGCGGCGGTCTTCGTCCCGCGGCCCTCTCACCCCTTCCGCCGCCGCGAGTCCGGGGCGGAGCTGGAGACGCCGTTCGGGGTTGCCGCCGGGCCGCACACCCAGATGGCCCAGAACATCGTCGTCGCCTGGCTCACCGGCGCCCGGGTGATCGAGCTCAAGACGGTCCAGGACCTCGACGAGCTCGACGTCCACAAGCCCTGCATCGACGTCACCGACGAGGGCTACAACGTCGAGTGGAGCCAGGAGCTGCGGGTCCACGAGTCGTTCGACGAATACCTGCGGGCCTGGGTCCTGATCCACGCCCTCCATCGCGCCCTCGGGTTCCCGGGTGACCGTCCAGGCGTGCTGTTCAACATGAGCGTCGGCTACGACCTGGCCGGGATCCGCGGGCCGAAGGTCCAGTGGTACCTGAACGCCATGACGGACGCCTCGGCCTGGCTGCCGGCCTACGTCGACATCGTCGCCCGGCGCTGCCCGAGCGTGCGCGAGATCGAGGTGCCGGACCGCCTGTCGGACTCGGTCACGCTGTCGACGATGCACGGCTGTCCGCCCGACGAGATCGAGCGGATCTCGCTCTACCTGCTCGAGGATCGCGGCCTGCACACCCAGGTCAAGTGCAACCCGACGCTGCTCGGCCCCGAGCTGGTCCGGGGCATCGTCAACGACGAGCTGGGCTTCGGCGACGTGCCGATCCCCGACGCGGCCTTCGGCCACGACCTCCGCTACGAGGACGCAGTGCCGATGTTCGAGCGGCTGCGGCGGGCGGCCGAGGCGCGGGGGGTCGGCTTCGGCCTGAAGCTGTCGAACACGCTCGAGGTCGAGAACTGGCGGACCGTCTTCGATCGCGACGCGACCATGTACCTGTCGGGCCGGGCGCTCCACCCGGTGACGGTCAACCTTGCCTCTCAGCTGGCCGAGGAGTTCGGGGGCGCGCTGCCGCTCTCGTTCGCCGGTGGTGCCGACTGCTTCAATGTCGCCGACCTGCTGGCCGGCGGCGTGCGGACGGTAACGGTCTGCTCCGACCTGCTCAAGACGGGCGGTTACCTGAGGCTGCTCCAGTACTCCCAGGTCCTGGAGGCCGCCATCGGGGCGACCGGCGCGGGAGATCTCGACGGGTTCGTCCGCCGCACTGCCGAGGCGGGCGGGCTCGACGCCGGCGGCGCCCCTGTCGCCGACTGCGCCCGGTTCAACCTCCGCCGCTACGCCGACCAGGTGCGCACAGACTGGCGCTACCGGAAGGTGTCGTTCAGGACCGACCGCTCGAAGACGCGCCGCGCCCTTGGGGCGTTCGACTGCATCGAGGCGCCCTGCGTCGACGAGTGCCCGGTCGACCAGGCGGTGCCCCGCTACATGCGCGCCGTGCGGTCCGGCGATCTGGACAAGGCAGTGCGGATCACCCGCCTCGACAACCCGCTGCCCGCGATCCTGGGCCGAGTGTGCGACCACCTCTGCGAGAACACCTGCATCCGGACGCACCTCGACCAGCCGCTGGCGATCCGCCAGATGAAGCGGTTCATCATGGAGCACGAGGCGAGGGGCGGGGCGCTCGCGCCGCCCCGCTCGACCGCCGCCCGCGTGGCCATCATCGGGGCTGGACCGGCCGGCCTGGCGGCCGCCGGTTGGCTGGCCCGGGCCGGGGTCGGTGTCACGATCCTCGAGGAGCAGCCGTATCCCGGCGGCATGGTCGGCGGGGCGATCCCTGCCTACCGCCTGCCCGGCGTCCAGATCGAACAGGACCTCGGCGTGCTGGCACGGCTCGGGGTCGAGATCCACTACGGGGTGCGGGCCGGCGTCGACGTCACCCTCGACGGGCTGCGCGCCGACGGGTTCGCGGCGGTCTTCGTCGCGGTCGGCGCCCAGCGGGGCAGGCGGCTCGGCCTGCCCGGCGAGGACGCCGAGGGCGTGCTCGACGGCGTGACCTTCCTGCGGGGCGTGCGCGAGGGCCGCCCGGCAGCGATCGGACCGCGGGTGGGGGTGGTGGGCGCCGGCGACACCGCGATGGACTGCGCCCGGGCCGCGCGCCGTCTCGGCGCCACCGCCGTGTCCATCGTCTACCGGCGGACCGTCGACCAGATGCCGGCCGACCCAGAGGAGATCCACGCGATCCGCGAGGAGGGGATCGGGGTCGTCGAGCTGGCTCGGCCCGTCGGCCTGCGGGTCGAGGGCGGGCGCCTGGCTGGCCTGCGGTGCGTCCGGACCGAGTACCGGGGCGATCGGGACGCGGCCGGCCGCAAGGCTCCCCACGACGTTCCCGGTTCCGAGTTCGAGATCGGGCTGGACACCCTGGTCCTGGCGATCAGCCAGCACGCCGTGCTCGACCTCTTCGGCGATGCCTCGCCCGCGCTCACCCCGGCCGGTTTCATCGCTGTCGACCCGGAGACGCTCGAGACGTCGATCCCGGGCGTGTACGCGGGCGGCGACGTGGCCGGCGACGGTCCGTCGTCGATCGTCCGCGCGGCCGCCGATGGCAAGCGGGTGGCGGCGGCTGTCGCGGCCAGGCTGGGCGTCGTGATGCCCGCGGCCAGCGAGCAGGCGAGGGTGGCGTCGCTGGCCGAGGTGCCCGACCTCATGGTCCGGCGCGCCCGGCGCGAGTACCGGGTGCCGATCCGCTCGAGCCCGCTCGACAGGCGGGATGGCTTCGAGGAGACGGTGCTCGGCTACACGGAGGAGGAGGCGGCCCGAGAGGCCGCCCGCTGTCTCGACTGCGACCGGATCTGCAGCCTGTGCGTCGGGGTCTGCCCGAACATGGCCCTCATGACGTACGAGGTGACGCACGTGCGGGCCGATCTGCCCGTGCTGCGAGCCGGAGCCGCCGGCACGGTCGTGGCAGATGGGGTCGAGCCGTTCACCGTCGACCAGGGCCTTCAGATCGCGGTCCTGGCCGACTTCTGCAACGAGTGCGGCAACTGCGTGACGGCCTGCCCCACCTCCGGCCGGCCATACGTGGACAAGCCGCGCCTCTACCTCGACCGGGCCGATTTCGAGGCGGAGCGTGACAACGCGTTCATGCTCTTGGGCGGTGACGCGATCGAGGGACGCTTCGACGGCGCGACCCACCGCGTGGTGGTCGTGGACGGGAGGGTCGAGTACGAGGCGACCGGCGTGCGGGCGACCCTGGACCGCGAGACGTTCGGCCTGGTCGGGGCGCCGCCGGACGGGGCCGTGAACGGCCGCATCCTGTCGCTCCGGCCGGCTGCCGTCATGGCCACCCTGCTGACCGGCGTGACCGACTCGCTGCCGCACGTGCCCATCGCGGCGGCCGGCCGCGGCTCACGTCTGGCGCCGCCCGACTACGGGGAGTAGCCCTGCGGTCCCAAGGCAGAGCCAACGCCGGCGCCCGGTGTCCCGAACGCCGCTCCGCCCCGCGCTCAGCGGGCAGGGTGCTGTCTCTCCCGCGATGCAGGTGGGTGCATGGGCTGCGTGCCGGGAACCGGTCCGCATGAGTGCGCGGCGG
>JAGDMV010000260.1 GCA_017860675.1 Chloroflexota bacterium | reverse complement strand
GGCAGCGGGCGACCGTTCTGCGATCCCGCGCTCGTCCAGCGCTTCACCGACCGGCTTGACCCGCGGGAGGTCGAGGTCGTCCGGGTCCAGCTCGCGCGCGGGCTCAACACCCCGGTCGCCTCGTCGACGGGCCGGCTGTTCGACGCCGCGGCCAGCCTGCTCGGCCTTCGCGACGTGGCCGAGTACGAGGCCCAGGCGGCCATCGACCTGGAGATGGCCGCGGGGGAGCGTCGAGCAGCGCCGCTCCCGTACCGGATCGGCCGTGTCGACGGCCTGCTCGTGCTGGACCCGCGACCGATCCTGGCGGCGCTCGTGGAGGGCGTGGCGGCCGGCACCGCGACCGGCCGGCTGGCGGCGGCGTTCCAGGAGACGATCGTCGAGGCCACCCGCGAGCTGCTGGTCGAGGCCCGCGCCGCCACCGGGCTGCGAACCGTGGCACTATCGGGTGGCGTGTTCCAGAACCGCCGGCTGGCGGCGGGGCTCCTGCGCCGGCTGCGGTCCGACGGCTTCGAGCCGGTGACGAACGAGCAGGTTCCCGCCAACGACGGCGGGATCAGCTACGGCCAGGCCGCGGTTGCGGCGGCCCGGCTGGCGGCCGGCCCGGGCGCATCCGCACCGGTCGCAGAGACAGGCGCACCGTCGCGCCGCTGAGAGGGGAGAGCGTTCGCGATGTGTCTCGGCATTCCAGGCAGGGTGGTCGACATCCATGACGAGAACGGCCTGCCCATGGGCAAGGTCGACTTCGGTGGCGTGCGCAAGGAGGCTTGCCTGGCCTACGTGCCGGAGACCCAGGTCGGCGACTACGTGATCATCCACGTCGGCTTCGCCATCAGCCGGGTCGACGAGGAAGAGGCCCTCAAGACCCTCGAGATCCTGGCCCAGATGGGCGACATGATGGAAGCCGAGCTGGCCACCATGGGCCCGGGCATGGATGCGCCGGCGGTGGTCAGCGACGAGGGTGCGCCAGCCGATCGGCCGGTGCACGCCGGGGCCGCGCCCTCGACCGACGCCCCGCCCTCGACCGACGCCGCGCCCTCGACCGGGGCCGGGGCCGTGCCGGCTCCTCCCGGGGGCGCCGGGTGAAGTACCTCGACGAGTACCGCGATCCGATCATCGCCAAGGCGCTGCTGGCCGAGATCCACCGCATCGCGACCCGGCCCACGGCCCGGGCTGCCCGGTGTGCGTCACGCCGCTCGAGCAGGTCGACAAGGCGCTGGCCATCGCCGCCCGCCCGGACGTCATCTTCACCAGCTACGGTGACATGCTGCGGGTCCCTGGGTCCATGACCGACCTGCTGTCGCTGAAGGCGCGCGGTGCTGACGTCCGGATCGTCTACAGCCCGCTGGACGCGGTCCGGATCGCGGCCGCCCACCCGGCCCGGCAGGTCGTCTTCTTCGCCGTCGGCTTCGAGACGACCGCGCCCGCGAACGCGATGGCGGTGGCCGAGGCAGCCCGGCGCGGGATCGAGAACTTCAGCGTGCTCGTCTCGCACGTGCTCGTGCCGCCGGCCATGACCGCCATCCTGGAGTCGCCCACGAACCGGGTCCAGGCCTTCCTCGCGGCCGGCCACGTCTGCGCGGTGATGGGCTGGACCGAGTACGAGCCGATTGCCGCGCGCTACCGGGTCCCGATCGTGGTCACCGGCTTCGAACCGCTCGACCTGCTCGAGGGCATCTGGATGGCGGTCCGCCAGCTGGAGGAGGGCCGGTCGGAGGTCGAGAACCAGTACGTGCGGGCGGTGCGGCGCGAGGGCGTGCCACTTGCGCAGCGGCAGATCTTCGAGGTCTTCGAGGTCGGCGAACGGAGCTGGCGGGGGATCGGCGAGATCCCGGGCTCCGGCTATCACCTCCGTCCGGAGTACGCGCGCTTCGACGCCGAGCGGCGCTTCGCGGTCGAGGACATCCGGACCCGCGAGCACCCGGCCTGCATCGCCGGGGCGATCCTCACCGGCGAGAAGACACCCCTCGACTGCACCGCCTACGGCGTGCTCTGCTCACCGCAGAAGCCGCTCGGTGCGCCGATGGTCAGCTCCGAGGGGACGTGCGCCGCCTTCCACGCGGCGGGCCGAGGCCTCGGACCGGTCGTCAGGCCGCTTGGGACCAGGTCATGAGCGGCCCCGAACCGCCGCCGGCCGGCCGTTCGCCGGCCACGATCGACGCCGAAGGGCTGGCCTGCCCGGCCCCCCTGGCCGAGGTCGAGCGGGTGATCCTGGGTCACGGCTCTGGCGGCCAGCTGTCGGCCGCGCTGCTCCGCGACCTGGTCCTGCCGGCGCTGGGCGCCGCCTCGCCCGGCGGCGTGCTCAACGACGCGGCGGTGGTCGAGATCGGCGGGCTGCGGCTCGCCTTCACCACCGACTCGTACGTGGTCAGCCCGCTCCGCTTCCCCGGCGGCGACATCGGCGAGCTGGCCGTCAATGGCACGGTCAACGACCTGGCGATGATGGGCGCGAGCCCGGTGGCGATCTCGCTCGCCTACGTGATCGAGGAGGGCCTGCCGCTCGAGGAGCTGCGCGAGCTGACCGGCTCGGCCGCCCGCGCGGCGCGGCGCGCAGGGGTGGCGATCGTGACCGGGGACACGAAGGT
>JAGDMV010000001.1 GCA_017860675.1 Chloroflexota bacterium | reverse complement strand
ATCGCCGCCGGCATGCTGGTGCGGGACGCGGTCGCCCACCTCGACGGGAAGGGGGGCGGGCGACCGGAGATGGCCCAGGGCAGGGGCACGCGGCGCGACGGGATCCCGGCCGCGCTGGCCTCGGTCCGGGCCGCGCTGGCCGCGCGCATCGACGGGACTCACGTCGCCCCGGCCGGCGGCGGCGAGAAGCGTCGATGAGCTTCCTCCGGCGCCTGTGGAAAGGAGAGCGCAGCGACGGGCTGGCCGCCTGCACCGCGCTCGACGTTGGGACCGAGTTCGCCAAGGCGCTGGTGTTCGAGATCGACGAAACCGGCCACGGCACGGTGCTCGGCGTCGGGCGCAAGCGCCAGGGGCTGGCCCACATGCAGTCGGGCATGGTGGCCGACATCGGCGCGGTGGTGGACAACTGCGCGGTCGCCCTCCAGGAGGCCGAGGAGATGGCCGGCTTCCGCCCCGGCCAGGTGGTGATCGGGATCGCCGGCGAGCTGGTGAAGGGCTTCACCATCAGCCGCTCCCAGGAGCGCAAGAAGCCGGACCTGCCCATCAGCGACGCCGAGCTCCAGAAGCTGATCGACAGCGTGCAGCACGATGCCCTCGTCGAGGCCGAGCGAGCGATCACCTGGGAGACGGGTCTCCCGAACGTGGACGTCCGCCTGGTCCACGCGGCCGTCACCGGGGCCAGCATCGACGGCTACCCGGTCACCAACCCGGTGGGCTTCCAGGGCCGCCACGTCTCGATCGGCATCTTCAACGCCTTCGCCCCGCTCGTCCACCTCGGGGCGCTCGAGTCGGTCGCCGCCCAGCTGGACCTGGACCTGCTCGAGGTGGTGGCCGAGCCGTACGCGGTCGCCCGGGTCCTTGGCTCGGAGCAGGTCCAGCAGGCCGGTGCGCTCTTCGTCGACGTCGGCGGGGGTACCACCGACGTTGCCCTCGTCCGCTCGGGCGGGATCGAGGGGACGAGGATGTTCGCCCTGGCCGGTCGAGCCTTCACCAAGTCGCTGGCCGACCGGCTGGAGCTGCCGTTCCCCCGGGCCGAGGCACTCAAGATCGACTACGCCCGGGGGATGGACGTCGAGCGTCGGGACGAGATCGCAGCGATCGTGGCCGACGACGTGGCGGTGTGGGCCGCCGGGATGGAGCTCGTCCTCGACGAGCTGGCTGCCGGCGAGCTGCTGCCCGGCCGGATCTACCTCTGTGGCGGCGGCTCGCGGCTGCCCGAGATGGCCGGCGCGCTCCGCCAGGAGGGGTTCTGGCGTCACCTGCCGTTCAGTCGGCCGCCGGAGGTCACGGTCATGTCGCCCGGGATGATCGAGACGATCGCCGACGCCACCGACCTGCTGGTCGACCAGCAGGACGTCACCCCGCTCGGCCTGGCCTACCAGGCGATCGAGCTGCAGGCGGAGCAGGACCCGCTCGACGCCGCCCTGCGGCGGGTGCTCCGAGCGATGAAGATCTAGGGCGATGACGACCTTCTACCTCGACATCGATGACGAGATCACCTCGGCGGCAGCGCGAATCCGCGAGGCCCAGGAAACGCGGATCGCGCTCGTGCTCCCGGCCGGCTCGCGGATCGCGACGTCGCGGATCAACTTCCGGCTGCTCGCTCGCGAGGCCCAGGCACGCAGCCGCCGGCTGGCGATCGTGGCCCCGGAAGCGTCGGCCAGGGCTCTCGCCGCCTCGGCCGGCCTGCCCGTCTTCGGCTCGGTCATGGAGTACGAGGACGCGCTCACCGCCCAGCGGCCTGGTGCGCCGGCAGCGGACGGCGGGGCGGCGACTGCGGCGGCAGCCGGCGTTGCAGCAGGCATGGCCGGCGCAGGGGAGCCCCTCGGTGAGGCCGGCGGGGCAGGCCCGACGGGCCGCGGGGCTGGTGCGGCAGCGGCAGCCGGGTCTGTCGGGGGTGCGGTCGAAACGGCGGCCGGAGCCGTCGGAGCGGCGCCGCCGGGGCCCCGCGACCAGGCGCGGCGTGCCCCGTCCGGGCCGGGTTCGGGCCCGGGTGATCCCGGGACGAGCATGACGCCCCCGGCCACCGAGCCGTTGCGGCCGGTCGGCCCGTCGACCGGCCTGGCGGCCGCCGCACCGCCCCGCCGTCCAGGCCGCTCCCGGCGCCGGGTCGTGCTTTTCGTCGGCGTCGGCGTGCTGCTGCTGGCGGCGGTCGTCGGCGGGGTCGTCGGGTACGTCTTCCTGCCCACGGCCACCGTGACGGTGACCCCGGCGACGAAATCGATCGGCCCGGTCGACCTGACGATCAGCGTCGACCCGGGGGCCAGCGAGCCCGACCCGGCGGCCGGCACGATCCCGGGCACAACGGTGGAGTTCCCGGTGGCGGTGGAAGGGACGTTCAACGCCACCGGCAAGCGGGTCGAGGAGCAGAAGGCCTCCGGCACCGTCCGCTGGCTCAACTGCGACCAGACGGCCGCCTACACGATCCCGCGCGGCACGCTCGTGCGAACGTCCGGCGGCGTCGGCTTCCTGACCACCGAACCGGTCTTCCTGCCCGTGGCCATCCAGACGGGCACGCCGCCCAACATCGGCGTCGAGTGCTCGCGGCGGAACGCCGACGTCGTCGCCTCCAAGGCCGGACCCGAGGGCAACGTGGGCGCCGGCGCGATCTCCCGCATCCCGGGCGCCTATAACCCGGTCGTGATCAAGGTCACGAACCCGCGGGCGACGAGCGGCGGCAGCCGCGAGGAGTTCCCCAAGGTGACCCAGGCCGACGTCGACGCGGCCCTGGTCACGCTCGAGGGCATGCTGGACGAACAGCTGGCCGCCGTTGCCGAGGCACCCCCCGGCATCCCGCCGGGGACGGTCGTGGTGCCCGGCACGGCGCAGCGCGGGGAGGCCACCCCCGTGCCGGACCCGGAGACCGTGGTCGGGACGGAGGTGGCGGAGTTCAAGCTCGGGCTGGCTGCCACCGGGACCGTGCTCGCCGTCGATCCCGGCGATGCGCGCTCGGTCGCCGCGGCGACCCTGGGCGCGAGCGTCCCGGCCGACTATCGGCTCGACCCGGGCAGCGTGGAGATCGAGGTCGGGGACCCCGTCGTAGAGGGCGAGCTGGTGGTCGTGCCGGCCACCGGCAGCGCCACCGCGGTG
This sequence comes from Chloroflexota bacterium, assembly GCA_017860675.1. Taxonomy (GTDB): domain Bacteria; phylum Chloroflexota; class Limnocylindria; order Limnocylindrales; family CSP1-4; genus CTSoil-043. The sequence goes on along the minus strand of JAGDMV010000001.1, from coordinate 26,170 downwards.
CGGATCGTGGACGAGGACGAGATCCGCGCGCTGATCGCCGGCAAGACCCCGGCCGAGGCGACGGAGATGCTGGCCCCGTACGGGACCGTCGAGCTGACCGTCTGGCCGGAGTGGATCCCGACGATCACCTCGATCGATGCCCGGCTCACGGTCGAGGTGCTTGGCGCGCCGACGACCGATGGCGAGCCGGGTGCGTCGCCAAGCCCCGACGCGACCGCCGCGCCATCCACTCCGAAGCCGTCGGCCACCCCGGGCCCGTCGCCCCTCCCGGGCGAGACGCCCGCGCCGTGAGCAGGCTGCTGGGCATCGACCCAGGGACCCGGCGGATCGGGCTGGCCCTGGCCGAGGCGGACGACCTCAGGGCCGTACCTCTCGGGACGCTCACCCGCTCGCGGTCGACCGCGGAGGATGCCGACCGGATCGCGGCGATTGCGGCAGCCAACGGCGCCACCGAGCTGGTCGTCGGCCTGCCGCTGGACATGAGCGGCGCCGAGGGGCCGGCCGCCGCCGCGGCGCGGACCTGGGCGATCGACATCGGGGCGCGGTCCGGCCTGCCGGTGACGCTCCGTGACGAGCGCCTCACGAGCGAGGTGGCTGCCGCCCGGGCGGGACGTGCCCGGCGCGGCAGCGCCGGCGGGCCGCCTGGCCCGACGCGCCGGGCCAGGCACCGGGCCCGGATCGACGCGGCCTCCGCGGCCGTCATCCTCGAGGACGAGCTCGAGGCGCGCCGGCGGACGGCCGCCGGCTCCCCGGGGACGGTGCCGTGACCGTCCGCGGAGGTGGCGGGGCCCGCGACCATCAGGCGTCGTCCGGGTCGGGATCGATGGCGCACCGGTTGGGGTCCGGGGAGGCCGGACGCCAGCCCGCGGGCGAGCCGGCGGCGCATCCGGTCGGGCAGTCGCCGGTCGGGCAGTCGCCGGCGGCGCATCCGGTCGGGCAGTCGCCGGTCGGGCAGTCGCCGGCGGCGCGTGCCCATCCCGGGGTTCGCCAGGCGCCCGGCTGGACCGACGAGACCGGCCGTGCTGCCCCGCCCCGGGTTGCCGGCCGCCCCCAGGACCGCCGGGGCGGCGGGATCAGCGGCTCGATCCGCTTCCTCGCCTTCCTCGTGATCACGGCCGCGATTGTGCTCGTCGGGCTGCTCACGGTAGCCCGGCCAGCCATCAATGGGCTCGTCCTGGCGGTCGCCGGCGACAACCCGGGGGCCTGGGGCATCGGCTTCGTCGCCGACATCGTGCGCGACGACCTCGGTGAGGTGCTGACCGAGCCGGCAAGCGACGACCCCGCGTCGGTCACCTTCGCCGTCGAGTCGGGCGAGTCCGCCTCCCGGATCGCTGCCCGCCTGGAGGAGGCAGGGCTGGTCCGCGACGCACGCGCCTTCCTGTTCGCCGCCGTCGAGCGCGACGCGACCAGCTCGTTCGAGGCGGGCCAGCATCTGCTGCGCCGGAACATGACCCCCGACCAGGTGGTGACCGCCCTGCAGGAGGTATGGGACCCGTCCGTCGTGCTCCCGGTCCGCCCGGGGATCCGGCTTGAGCAGGTCACCGCGCTGCTGCAGTCCCGTCCGCCCGAGATCGCCTCGCTCCAGCTGGACGCGGCCGACTTCTACGGCCTGGTCACCGAGCCACCCACCTCGCTGCTGGCCGACTACCCATGGCTCGACCTGCCCGAGGGCGGCACGCTCGAGGGCTACCTCGCCGGCGGCTCCTACCGGCTGCTGCCGGATGCCACCGCCGAGGAGCTGGTGCGCCAGATGCTCGATCGCTGGTACGCCGAGGTCGGTCCCGAGCGGCTGCAGGTGGCGAAGGAGCGCGGCCTGTCATTCCGGGAGGTGCTCGTGCTGGCCTCGATCGTGCAGCGCGAGGCGGCACTCGAGAGCGAGATGGCGAAGATCGCCGGCGTCTACCAGAACCGGCTCGACAAGGGGATGCTGCTCCAGGCTGACCCGACCGTGATCTACGGTGTCGACGCGGTCGAGCTCGGGCAGCAGCCGATCGGCGCCTGGCCGCAGTACTCGTTCTGGAACATTCCCCCGAGCCCGATGGCCGAGGTGCAGCTGCCGGCCGAGCTGGACGGCTACCAGACCTACCAGCAGCACGGGCTGCCGCCGGGCCCGCTGGCGACGCCGACGGTGGCCGCCATCGATGCCGCCCTCGAGCCCGACCAGGCCAAGGGCTATCTCTACTTCGTGGCGATCCCGAACGGGGACGGCAAGCACGACTTCTCCCGCACCTACGAGCAGCACCTGGCCAAGCTGAAGAAGTACGGCTACATCAAGTGACCCGCCGGACGACGCGCGGGCTGCCGGTCCCGGCCGACTTCGCCGCCCCGCCCTCGGAGCGTCGCCGGCGCGGCTGGGCAGAGGCTGACCTGGCCGCCCGCCCCGCCCGGCTCGGCCGCCTGCGGGCACGCCTCGCGGAGGCCGGTCTCGACGCCTACTTCGGGCTGCGCCGCGAGGAGATCCGCTATCTCGCCGGCGTGGTCATCGGCGAGGGCGAGGAGAAGGTCGCCGGCCACTCCGGGCGGTTCCTCGTCACCGCCGACGAGGTGATCGTCCTGGCCGACAGCCGCTACACGCTCCAGGTTCGCCGGGAGGCCCCGGGGGCGCGCATCTTCGATGCTCCCGCCGACCTTGCCGGAGCATGGCCCGCGCTGCTCGACTCGGCGGGGGCCCGGCGCGTGGCAGTGCCGGCCGGCGACATCCCGCGCGCGCTCTGGGAGGCGCTGGCGGCGGCCGCTCCTGGGGTCGAGCTCGTGCCGGCGCCGACCTGGGTCGACGCCGACCGGGCGGTGAAGGAGCCGGCCGAGGTGGAACGGATCGTCGCGGCCGCGGCGGTCGCGGACCGGGCGCTGGCCGCCCTCCTGCCGGCGATCCGACCCGGCGTCCCCGAGGCGAGAATCGCCTGGCGCCTCGAGATGCTGATGCGCGAGGGCGGGGCCGAGGCACTCGCCTTCGACATCGCCTGCCTGGCGGGGTCGAACGCGGCCCTGCCCCACGGGTCACCCGGCCCGCGCCGGCTGCGGCCCGGACAGGTGGTCCTGCTCGACTTCGGGGCGCAGGTCGCCGGCTACCGGAGCGACATGACCCGTACCCTGTTCGTCGGCGAGCCGGCGGCACGCGACCTCGCGGTCTACGAGCTGGTGGCGAGGGCCCAGGCGGCGGCGATCGGGGCGCTCGAGGCGGGCGCGGCCGTCGCCCGTGACCCGGCGGCCCTGCCATCGGGGCGGGAAGTCGACGCCGCCGCCCGGGCGGTGATCGAGGCCGCCGGCCATGGTCGGCACTTCGGGCATGGCCTCGGGCACGGTATCGGGCTGGCGACCCACGAGCGACCCGCGCTGTCGCGGTCGGCGCCCGACGAGCCGCTCCCCAGCCCGACGGTGTTCTCCGTCGAGCCGGGGGTGTATCTCGGCGGCCGGACCGGCGTGCGGATCGAGGACCTCGTCCTGCTCGACGGGGCCGCCGGCCGCGTCGAGCGGCTGACCCGGTTCCCCCGCGAGGTGCTGGTGCTCCCTGGCTGACCGGCCGGGCCGCGAACGCCCGCGGGTGGCACCCGTCTGCCCCGGGGTCCTCCGGCGCGTGTCGCGTCTGGAACGCCGTGGCGTGCTACACCGGCCGCCAGCCTGGATGCGGCAGCATGCCCAGAGGTTGCCGCCCTCGCTGGAGCGGTGGTATGGTGGCGGCAGCCAGCGGGGGAGCCCGGCGGTCAGCGATCGATGCGCCGTCGACCGGAGGAGCGAGGAGCAGGATTGCGCAAGATCGCGGCGAGCGTGCTCGCCGTCCCCGTCCTCGCGCTGGTGTATCTCCCGGTGATCGCCAGCAAGAGGATCGCCGCACGGCTGGCGCTCGTCCTCGGCGTTGGCGGCCTGCTGGGTCTCGCCGGCTTCGGCATCCTGCCGCGCGGAACCGTGGCCGTCCCGGCCACGACCCCGGCGCCCGTCGAGGCGCAGCGGTTCGGCCCGGCAGTCGTTGCGTCCCAGCCGCTCGACGGCACGGTGCTGGTCGAGTTCAGCAAGCCGATGAACCGCGCCTCGGTGGAGACGGCGCTGAGCGTCGAGCCGGCCGCCGACACCTCGCTCGTCTGGTTGGACGATGACCGGGCGGTGCTCATCGGACCGGCGTCGCATTGGGCGCCCGGCACCTTCTACACCGTGGCGATCGGAACCGCGGCGCGCGACGTCGACGGAGGGGCGCTCAAGAGCACGCTGCGGACCGCCTTCTCGACCCGCCCGGCGACGGCCGCGGAGATCATCGCCACCGAGGTGGTCGGCAAGCGGGTCCGCTCGGAGACCGCTTTCGTCGTCACCTTCGGCACCGAGGTGCCGCTCGAGGCGGCCAAGGCGGCCTTCGTCATCGAGCCGGCCGTGGCTGGCGAGCTTCTCGCCGACGACGTCGCCAACGACTCGGCCACGACCCGCGACCTCACCTTCCTGCCCGACGACCCGCTGGCGCCTGACACCCGCTACGTGGTGAGCCTGCGCGGCGGCCTCGTCGATGCCGAGGGCGCACCGGTGGCGATGCCCCGGCCGCTGACCGTGCGCACCACCGCCTTGCCGGCCGTCGTCCGCTTCCGGCCCCGGAGCGGCACGGATGACGTCGAGCGAGACGCCGACCTGTCGGTCCGTTTCACCCGGAAGATGGACCGCGCCTCGACCCAGAAGGCGTTCACAGCGGTCGTGAACGGCAGGCGCATCACCGGCGCGCTGCAGTGGTTCGAGAACGACACCGTCCTTCTGCTCGATCCGAAGAGCGACCTGCCGTACGGGGCGAAGGTGACCCTGAAGGTCGCGGCCAGCGCCCGCTCTGCCGACGGCGTCGCCCTCGACCGCAGCCGTTCGGTCTCGTTCACCACGGTCAAGAAGCCGAAAGCCACCCCGCGTCCCAATACCTCGACCGGTCCGCGGGCCAAGCCCACCGCCCGGCCGACGACCCGGCCGCCGTCGGGCGGCACCGGTGCGGGCCGATCGTCGTGGTACGCCGTCGAACGCTACATGCTCAAGCTGATGAACTGCACTCGCGGTGGCGGCTGGGTGGAGTCGAACGGGTCCTGCTCCAGCCCGGGCGGCAGCGGCATCGCACCGCTGCAGCTCCACGCCGGGGTCAGCGACCGGGTCGCCCGCCCGTATGCCAAGCGACTGGCCACGGCCGGCGCGTGCACCCACTACCTGGGCGGCACGACGATCGGCTCGCGGCTCAAGGCAGCCGGCTACTACGGCGCCGCCTACGGCGAGAACATCAGCTGCCGCTTCTACAGCGATCCGATGGACGCGGCAGTCGCCTTCGCCCGCTTCACCCAGGCCGAACGCTCGTACAACGGCGGCCACTGGGCGAACCTCATGAACCCGAGGCTCAAGTACGTCGGCATCGGGCTGTGGATCACCGGCGGTCACCTGAACCTGGTGATGGACTTCTACACGCCGCGCTGAGCACCGCTACTGCCACGGTGGGCGGCTGCTGCGCCGCCGCCGTGCAACAGCACCCCCGGCCGGGCGTCTCCTTCGAGTCGATCGAGCGATCGTGAGCAAGCCATGACCGGACCGCGGTTCAAGCTCCGGATCGCCTGCGCCGTCGTCGCAGCCGGGCTGGTGCTCGCCGCCTGCGGGCTGGCGGCCGCGCCCGGGCCGAGGGTCGAGTGCTCCGGTGTTCCGGCCGGCCACTGCCCCGAGCTCGTCCGCGAGGCCGAGCGCATGTCCGGCCGCACCGGCGGGCCGGCGATCACTGCGATCGTCATCCGGGCGATCAATCTACCGTGCACCGAGCAGGCCTGCCAGGGTGAGACGGTCGTCGTCTATGCCGATGGCACCAGCCTCGCCACGGCCTGGGGCTGGCAGGCTGCCCCGCCCGCCCCGCTCGAGCCGACCGGCCCGCTACCCACCCGTCCAGCGGACGGCGTCATCCGTCCGACGTGCATCGCCGTGCCTGCCGACAAGTGCGCCGAGTTCGCCGACGCCGGTCGCTTCCCGGATGCGACGCCCGACCCGACGATCGTGGCCATCGAGGTTGCCTGCACCAGGCTTCCCTGTACCGACGCGCTGGGCATGGGCACGACCACCGTCACCCGCGAGGACGGCACCCGGCAATCGACGGGCTGGAGCTACTCGGCCGGTCCAGCGCCCACGCCGTAGCTGGCCCCCGCGGCGGGGTTGCCCCGTTCCTCTGCTACGATCGCGGCTGATCCACCGACCGACCGCCGGCGCGCGCCCGCGCGCCCCGCCCCAGGGAGCATGAACCACCGATGATCTCGACCGGTGAGCTGCGCAAGGGTGTCGTCATCGAGCTCGACGGCGACCTGTGGCAGATCCTCGACTACCACCACATCAAGATGGGCCGCGGCTCCGCCCAGGTTCGAATCAAGTTCCGGAACGTGAAGAAGGGCTCCATCGTCGAGCGCTCCTTCCAGGCCGGCGAGCGCTGGCCCCGCGCCCAGCTGGACCGGCGTCCGATCCAGTTCCTCTACCGCGATGGCGACGACTACTACTTCATGGAGGCGGAGTCGTACGAGCAGTTCGGCCTGCGGGCCGACCAGCTTGACGACGCCGTCGGCTATCTCAAGGACGGGATGACCCTCGACCGGATCAGCTACGGGGGCGAGACCCTGGGCGTGGAGCTGCCGATCACGGTCGACCTGGCCGTGACCGAGACCGAGCCCGGCTTCGCCGGCGATACGGCAACCGGTGCGCGCAAGCCGGCCACCACCGAGACCGGCCTCGTCGTGTCGGTGCCCCTGTTCGTGTCCGCCGGCGACACGATCCGGGTCGACACCCGGAGCGGCGAGTACCTCACCCGGGTCTGATCGTCGGCGCGGTGAAGGTGTCCGGCCGGGGCTGATCGCGTGGACCGGCGCGAGCCACCCGATTGGGCGCTGCCCGCCTGGGACGCGATCGAGCTCGGCCTCGACCGGGCCGGCGGGACGCGGCCGAGCCCGGGCCAGTCGCAGGCGCACGATGCGGAGCCGGGGGGCGAGACGGGGCCGGGCAGAGCGCTCGCCGCGGGCGGGCCGCCGGCGCCCGGTGGGTCGTTCGGTCTCCGCATCCTCGGCGTATCCGAGGTCACCGGCGCCGTACGCGACCTCCTCCGGGCGGACCTTCGGCTGGCCGACCTGTGGGTGGAGGGCGAGGTCGGCCGGGTGACGGTGAGCGCCGCGGGGCACGCCTACTTCACGCTGAAGGATGACCGCTCCCAGCTCGCCTGCGTCTTCTTCCGCGACGATCGGCTGGCCAGCCCGTTCGAGCCGCGCACCGGGCTCCAGGTCGTCGCCCACGGCCGCGTCGACGTGTTCGAGCCGCAGGGCGTCTACCAGCTCTACGTGAGCGCGGTCCAGCCGGCGGGCCTGGGCGACCTCGCTCTGCGCTTCGAGGCGACGAAGGCCAGGCTCACCGCCGAGGGGCTGTTCGAGCGAGCGCGCAAGCGCCCGCTCCCGCCGCGGCCGGCGACGATCGGGCTCGTCACCAGCCCGTCCGGCGCGGTCATCCACGATGTGCGCCGGGTGCTGGCCCGACGCTGGCCGCTCGTCACCCTGCTCGTCGCCCCCTGCCTGGTCGGGGGCGAGGGAGCGGCAGCCACGATCGTGGCCGCCCTCGACCGGCTGGCGCGGTTCGGGGCGACCGCCCGCGAAGCGGGTCGGCCGGACGAGGCTCCGGCCGTGGTGATCGTCGCCCGTGGCGGCGGCTCGCTGGAGGACCTGTGGGCCTTCAACGAGGAGGCTGTCGTCCGGGCCATCGCCGGCCACCCGGTGCCGGTGGTGGCGGGCATCGGCCACGAGACCGATGTCACCCTGGCCGACTTCGCCGCCGACGTGCGCGCCCCCACGCCCTCGGCCGCCGCCGAGCTGGTCGTCCCCGATCGGCCAGACGTGGTGGCAACGCTGTGGGCCAGGCGCCGGGCGCTCGACGACGCGGCCGCGGCGGCACTCGCCTCGTCCGCGACCCGGGTGGCAGCCGAGCGGCGGATGCTGGCCCGGCTGGAGCCGGCCGCCCGCCTGGCGGCGGCCCGCGAGCGGGCCGGCCAGCTGCTCGACCGCGCCGCCCGCGCCTCGGCCGAGCGGCTCCGGGCGGCCAGGGACGCGACGGGCCGGGCGGCGACCCGGCTGGAGCCGGCTGTTGAGGGCCACGTTCAACGGCGACGGGCTGCGGTCCGCGTCGCGTCCGCGAGCCTTGCCGCCCTCGGTCCCGGGTCGACGCTCGGGCGCGGATATGCGATCGTGCGGAGGATTGACGACCAGCTCGTCGTCCGCGCCTCAGCCGACGCCCCTGCCGGGACGCCGCTGGACGTCCGGCTGGCGCAGGGCGCGATCCTGGCACGATCGGAGGGGGCCCAGTCCGACCCCGAGGGAGGCTGACGGAGATGGACACGGAGTCGTTGCTGGTCATCCTCGGCTTCGCCGCACTCGTCCTCGTCCTGTGGGTCATCAGCGAGTACCGGGAACGCCAGAAGCGCGGGCAGCGACGCGGGCCCGGCGACGCTGCAGCCGCGGCCTTCCTCCCGATGATGGCGGTGGGCGCCGTGGACGAGCCGGGAGGAGGCGACGCCGGCGGCAGAGAGGCCGGGACGGATGCCGCGGGCGGCGACGGCGGGGACGGCGTCACGACCGGCGGCGATTGGGGCGGTGACAGCGGGGGCGGTGACTTCGGAGGGGGTGGCAGTGACTGAGCCGGCCGATCGAGGAGTCGATCACCTCACCTTCGACCAGGCCCTGGCGGCCCTCGAACAGACCGTCGCCGAGCTTGAGGCGGGTGGCCAGCCGCTGGAGCGGACGATCGAGCTTTACGAGCGCGGCGTGGCGCTCGAGCGGCGCTGCGAGCAGCTCCTGGCCGAGGCCGAGCTCAGGGTCCGGCGCCTGGTCGAGGGTGCGCGCGGGGCCGTCGCCACCGCCGACATGCGGCTCGATGACGAGACTCCCGCCTGATTGTCGGACGGTGGCTGCCGAGGCGCGACCGGGGTGACGGCGGACACCTGCGCCGGGGCACGGTAGACTCCGCGGGGCGCCGGTCCCGCCGTCCGGGCGGCGCAGCATCCGGACGACCCCGGGCGACGAAGGCATCACGACGACGGTCGTCCGTCCGTCACACGTCGAGCACCGGACGGCGTGGCATCACGGCGCAGCATTGGAGCCGACAGCGTGTCGATCCTGTCGAGCCTGGAGTGGCCGGGAGGCCTGCGAGGCCTGACCGATGCCGAGCTCACCGAGCTCGCCCGGGAGATCCGCGAGACCATCATCTCCACGGTCGCCACGACCGGTGGTCACCTCGGATCGTCGCTTGGCGTGGTGGAGGTCACGATCGCCCTCCACCGGCTGATGGACTCGCCCCGGGACAAGGTCGTCTGGGACACCGGCCACCAGGCCTATGCCCACAAGCTCCTGACCGGCCGGCTCGACCGGTTCGGGACCCTCCGCCAGGTCGGCGGGGTGGGTGGCTTTCCCCGCCGAAGCGAGTCGGAGCACGACGTGTTCGACGGCGGCCACGCCGGCACGGGGCTCTCCATCGCCGCGGGCCTGGCCACGGCGCGCGATCTGCACCATGGCCTGGAGCGAATCGCGGTCGTCGTCGGCGACGCCGCCCTGATGAGCGGTCTCTCGTTCGAGGCGCTCAACGACATCGGCCACCGTCGGGCGCGGCTGCTGGTCGTCCTGAACGACAACGAGATGTCGATCAGCCCCACGGTCGGCGCCCTCTCGCGCTACCTGTCGGAGATCAAGCTGTCGTCCGCCTGGGAGCGGGGCAAGCGCGGCTACGACAGCTTCGTCGAGCGAGTCCCGGCCGTCGGGCCGACCGCCCTCGAGCTGTCGCGCCGGCTTCGCAAGTCGGTGGTCAGCTTCGCCCAGCCTGGCCAGCTGTTCGAGGACCTGGGGATCGTCTACATCGGCGTGATCCCGGGCCACGACCTGCGCGCCCTCGAGCACACCTTCGGCCAGGCGCTCGAGCTCGACGGGCCGGTCCTCGTCCACGTCAGGACCCAGAAGGGGCGGGGCTACCGGCCGGCCGAGCGCGACCGGGTAGCCTTCCACGGCGCGGCCCTGCCACCCATGGCCGACCGGGCGGCGCACGCACTGTCGGCACCGCCGACCTTCGGGGCGGGGGAGCCCTCGGTCAGCGGGCCGCCGGGGCTGTCGAACGGCGAGCCCGTCGTGCCGGCCGCCGAGGCCGCCCTGGCGAGGTCGCCCAGCTTCACCGCCCACTTCGCGAAGGAGCTCGTCGCCGCGGCCGGCGAGGACCGTCGCATCGTCGCCATCACCGCCGGCATGCCGACCGGCACCGGTCTGCAGGCGTTCGCCGCCGAGTTTCCCGAGCGGTTCGTCGACGTCGGCATCGCCGAGCAGCACGCGGTCACCCTGGCCACCGGCCTGGCGCTTGGCGGCCAGCGCCCGGTGGTGGCCCTCTACTCGACCTTCCTGCAGCGCGCTTTCGACCAGGTCGTCCACGACGTCTGCCAGAACGACGTGCCGGTCTTCATCGCTGTCGACCGCGCCGGGCTCGTCGGCGAGGACGGGACGAGCCACCAGGGCATGTTCACCCTGCCGGCCCAGCTGCAGCTGCCGCACCTCGTGGTGGCCAGCCCGCGCGACGAGCAGGAGCTGCGGGCGATGGTGCGCACCGCCCTCGCCTGCGATCACCCGTTCGCCCTCCACTACCCACGCGACCCCGGCCTGGGCGTCGCCGAGCGCCCGCCCGTGCCGCTGCCGATCGGGCGCGGCGAGGTGCTGCGCGAGGGCAGCGACGTGCTCCTCGTCGGGTTCGGTCCGATCGTCGCCCGGGCCGCCGAGGTGGCCGACCTGCTGGCCGCCCGGGGGATCTCCGTCGGGCTCGTGAACGCCCGCTTCGCCAAGCCGCTCGACCGCCAGCTGCTCCTCGACCAGGCCCGTGGCAAGCGCCTCCTGGTCACGCTCGAGGAGAGCACGGTCGCCGGCGGGTTCGGGGCGGCCGTGCTGGCCGCTGTCGAAGAGGCACGGCTGGTCGATCCCGTCTACCGCGGGCTGGCGGTCCGCCTCGTCGGCATCCCGGCCGACCAGTTCGTCGACCATGGCGAGGTGGGCGCCCTGCGCCGCAAGCTGCGGCTCGACGTCGACGGGATCGCCGCGCAGGTGACCGAAGCGCTCGACGCGATCGACAGCGTGGACGAGGCCGGTGGGCAGGCCATGCGGGTCGCCGCGGCCGCCGCTCCTCGCGCAGGCAGGAACCGGTCCCGCTGACCGGATGGGCAGCTCCGACCGGGCGGTGCTAGCCTCGATGAGCGCCGGTGCAGCCGATGGTGGCATCATCGCCCGGTGAGCCCGACTGCACGCACGCGCCTGGACCAGCTGCTGGTCGACCGCGGCCTGGCCGAGACCCGATCGCGCGCCCAGGCGCTCGTCCTCGCGGGCCGGGTCCGGGTGGGCGCGGGCGACGCCGGCCGCTCGGGAGTGAAGCCGGGCGACCTCGTCCCGGCGGACGTGCCGGTGGCGCTGGAGGCACGCCTCCCGTACGTGTCGCGAGGTGGGGAGAAGCTGGCCGCCGCGCTCGACGCGTTCGCCGTCGATTCTGCCGGCCTCGTCTGCCTCGACGCGGGCGCGTCGACCGGCGGCTTCAGCGACTGCCTGCTGCAGCGTGGCGCCTCCCGGGTCCACGCCGTCGACGTCGGCCGCGGCCAGCTGGCGGCGACGCTGGCGAGCGATCCGCGGGTCGTGGTCCACGACCGGGTCAACGCCCGGGCGCTGTCACCCGACCTGCTGGGCGTGCTGGTCGACCTGGCGGTGGTCGACGTGTCGTTCATCTCGCTCGGGCTCGTGCTCGGCCCGATCGCCTCGTGCGTCCGCCCGGGCGGCCGGATCGTGGCCCTTGTGAAGCCGCAGTTCGAGGCTGGTCGCGGTCAGGCGCCGCGCGGCGTGGTGCGCGACCCGTCAGTCCACCAAGCCGTGCTCGAACGGATCGTGTCGATCGCGGCCGGGCTGGGCCTTGAGCCACGGGACGTGACGGCCTCCCCGTTGCTCGGCCCGGCCGGCAATCGCGAGTTCTTTCTGCTGGCAGGGGTGGGGGAGACGACGGGTGGTGCCGCTGATCTCGCCGCCCGGATCGCGGCGGTGACGGCATGACCGGGGTTCGCCGGCTGGGGCTTGCCTACAATCCCAAGATGACGGCCGCGCTCGAGCTGGCCGAGCGGGCCACGCGCTGGGCCGACGCGCGCGGGATCACCACATGGAGCGCCCCGGCAGGTGAGCGCGAGACGCTCGTCCGCGAGCTCGAGACGACCGACGTGCTCGTGGTGCTCGGCGGCGACGGCACGATCCTGCTGGCGGCCCGGGCGGTGGCCCTCGTGGACGTTCCCCTGGTGGGCATCAACCTGGGCAAGGTCGGCTTCCTGTCGAAGGCCGAGGCCCACGAGCTGGAGCAGACCCTGGAGCGGGTGGAGCGCGGCGCCTTCAGGATCGAAGAGCGGATGGCGCTCCAGGGCGCGATCTATCCGGCCGGTGAGGCCGAGCCGGGCCGGACCTTCACCGCCCTCAACGACGTGGTCATCGCCCGCGGCTCGCTGGCCCGGGTCGTCCACCTGTCCGTCGACATCGACCGCTCCCATCTCGCCACCTACGTGGCCGACGGGCTGGTGGTGGCCAGCCCCACAGGCTCCACCGGCTACTCCTTCTCGGCCGGGGGCCCGATCCTGGAGCCCGAGAGCAGGAATCTCGTCCTCACTCCCATCGCCGCCTACCTCTCGGCGCTGCGGTCGGTGGTCGTCGACTCGAGCCAGACGGTCCGCTGCCGGGTCGTGGAGGCGCACGAGGTGCTGGTGTCGGTCGACGGGCGGACGGACATCCCGATCGAGGTCGGCGACGTCGTCACGGTGGCCGCCCGCGAGCGGCCGATCCGCTTCCTCGAGCCGGAGGGGGCCCTCCCGTTCTGGGACCTGCTCCGACAGAAGGCCGAGCTCCTGCCGTCGTGAGCGATCCGGCCAGCCCCTCGGCGGAGGGACCGGCCGCGGGCCGGCTGCTGGAGCTGGCGGTGGCCGACCTCGCTCTCATCGAGCGAGCGCGAATCCGTTTCGCGACCGGCTTCAACGTGCTGAGCGGCGAGACCGGGGCGGGCAAGAGCCTGCTCATCGATGCGCTCGGGCTGGCGCTCGGGGCGCGGGCGGACCCGGGGCTGGTCCGGCACGGCGCCGACGCGGCGCGGGTCGAGGCGCTCTTCGAGCGTGACCCGGAGCCGCTCATCAGCTCGCGCGAGGTCTCCGCTGCCGGCAGGTCGATCGCCCGCCTCGACGACGAGACGGTGACCGCCGCCCGGATGGCCGCGGCCGTGGGGCCGCTGGTCGAGATCCACGGCCAGCACGAGCAGGCCCGGCTGCTCGATGAGCGCTGGCAGCGCGAGCTGCTCGACGCCTTCGGCGGACACGCGGCCGAGCGAGCCGTGGTCGCCGCGGCGGTGGGGGCGTGGCGCGACAACGAGGCCGCGATTGCGGCCCTGGCGGTCGAGCCGCTCGAGCTCGAGCGGCGGATCGCCCTGGCGGAGCACGAAGCCGCGGAGATCGGCGCGGCCCGGCTCGTCCGCGGCGAGCTGGAGGAGCTGCAATCCCGCCTCGGGGCGTCGCGGCACGGGGAGGCGATCGCCGCCGGTGGGAACGCTGTTGCGCGCCTGCTGATCGGGACTGCCGACGCGGCGGGCGCCGACGAGCCGGCTGGGGCGCGGGACCAGGTCGCGCGTGCCGCCCGCGAAGGCGCCGCGCTGGCTCGCCTCGATCCCCGCTTCGGCCCGCTGACCGAGCGCCTTCGCGGCCTCGAGGCAGAGCTCGACGACGCCGCCCGCGAGGTCCAGCAGCTGGTCGAGACCGTCGACCACGACCCGGCGGCGATCGCCGGGCTGGAGGCGAGGCTGTCCGCCCTGTTCGCGCTTGAACGGAGGTACGGGGCTCCGGTGGACGCGCTGATCGAGCGCGCATCCGGAGCGGCCGCCGAGGCCGAGCGGCTGCGCGGCCTCGGCGAGGCGCAGCTGCGCCGCTCGGCCGAGCGGGCGAGGCTGCTGACCGCGGTCGCCGAGGCGTGCGCGGCCCTTTCGGCTCGGCGGTCGGAGGCGGCCGCCAGGCTGGGAGCGGCGATCGAGGCGGCCGTCGCTGGCCTCGGGATGAGCGGCATCGGGGTCGAGGTGGGGGTCGGTCGCCGCCCGGCCGGGCCGGACGAGCCCGCCGTGGAGCTGGAAGGCGATGCCGTGGCCTTCGACGCAAGCGGGGCGGACACCGTCGTGTTCCGGATCGCGCCGAACCCGGGCGAGCCGGCCCGGCCGCTGGCCCGCATCGCGTCGGGCGGGGAGCTGTCGCGGCTCGCCCTGGCGATCGAGGAGGTGCTGGCCGCCGCCGACGCGACGCCGACGCTCGTGTTCGACGAGATCGACACCGGCATCGGCGGGCGGAGTGCCGAGGCGGTGGGGCGGTCGCTGTGGGCGCTCGGTCGCCGGCACCAGGTGCTGTGCGTGACCCACCTGCCCCAGATCGCGGCATATGCCGACGCGCAGTTCGAGATCCGAAAGGGCGAGCGCGCCGGGCGCACGATCACCGAGGTCCGCCGGCTCGAGGGCGAGGAGCGGGCGGCAGAGATCGCCGCGATGCTGGCCGGGCCGGCCGGCGGCGAGGCGGTGGCGGCCTCGGCCCGGGAGCTGCTGGCCCGGGCCGAGGCGTGGCGCGCCCGCCACGCGGGCGCACAGGTGTGAGCGGCGCAGGCCGCGCCGGGGCACAGCCCGGAGACGGCGCTGGCGGTCCGCCCCGGGCCCTGGTGGCAGCCATCGACGCGTTCCTCCTCCACCTGCGGGTTGAGCGCGGCCTGGCGGCAGCCACCCTGGCTGCGTACGGGAACGACCTGCGATCCTTCGCCGCCTCCCCCGAGGCACGCGGGGCGTGGGACCGGTCGCCCCAGCCAGTCCTCGACTACCTGGCCCGGCTGACCGGGTCAGCCGGGCCGGCTGGACGGGTCCTGCGCCCGACGAGCATCCGCCGCCGCACCGCGGCCCTGCGGGCCTTCTACCGCTTCTGCTCGGCCGAGGATCTGGTCGCGTCCGACATCGGCGCGTTCCTGGACCTGCCGCGCGAGCCGCGGATCCTGCCCGACCCGCTGTCGGTGGCCGACGTCGAGCGACTGCTGGAGGCTGCCTGCCCCGACGACGTCGCGGCCGGGGAGGGAGGGCCGGCAGGGGACGAGGCGCCGGCAGATGACGCGGCACCAGCCGGGGAGGAGGCACCGGCTGGGGAGGCGGCGCCGGCCGCCATCCGCGTCCGCGACCGCGCCCTGCTGGAGCTGCTGTACGCCGCCGGCCTGCGCGTGTCCGAGGCGACAGGGCTCGACGCCCAGGACCTGTCCCTGGCCGAGGCGACGGTGCGCGTCGTCGGCAAGGGCGACCGGGAGCGACGCGTCCCGGTGGGCGAGATCGCCCTCGACTGGCTTGCCCGCTATCGCGAGGAGGTCCGGCCCGGCCTGCTCGCCCTCCACCGTGCGCCGGTCGCCCGCGGCGGTCCGCTCTTCCTGTCGGTCCGGGGCCGGCGGCTCGGTCGCCAGGCGGCATGGGAGATCGTGACCAGGTCGGCGAGCGCGGCCGGCCTGGCGGCCCGCAACGTGACGCCGCACACCCTCCGCCACTCGTTCGCCACCCACCTGCTGGAGGGCGGGGCCGATCTCCGGGTCGTGCAGGAGCTGCTGGGGCACGCTAGCATCGCGACCACCCAGATATACACTCACCTGACCGGCGAGCGGATCCGGGAGGTGTACGCGCGGGCCCACCCGCGCGCCTGAGGGAGAGGGACAGGATGACGTACGCGGACAGTCTGCTGGCGGCCAACGAGCGGGTTCTCCGGCGCGAGCGCCAGCACTGGATGTTCCCAATCCTGGTGGCGGGCCGCTGGGTGGCGATCGCCGTGGTGGTCTTCGTCGTCGGCTTCCTGCTGGCGAACGTCGTCAAGTCGAACGGGACCGGCGGGGCCGTGAACTCGTTGCTCGACCTGTTGAACAGCATCATCTGGATCGTCACCGTCCTCGCCCTCGTGTTCGCCGCCATCGGCCTCGTCTGGTCGACGATCCAGTGGCAGACCCAGGAGTACCTGCTGACCGACCGGCGGGTGATGCACGTCAAGGGCGTCATCAACAAGCAGTCGACCGACAGCTCCCTCGAGAACGTCACAGATGCGTCGATCCAGGTTCCCTGGCTGGGCCGGATCATGGGCTTCGGCGACCTCGAGTTCATGACCGCGGCCGAGAGCGGCCTCGAGGAGCTGCGCACGGTCAAGTCGCCGGTCGAGTTCAAGAAGCAGTTCATGGAGGCGAAGAACGAGCGCCTGGTCGAGATCAACACGCCGCGGATGCCGTCGCCCCCGATCGCAGCTCCGGCGGTGATGTCTCCGAGCATGGTGGCCACGGCCCAGGCCGCTCCCGCCGCGCCCGCGGTCGCCGTCCCGCCGGCCGAGCCGATCGCGCCCGAGCCGCCCGTGCCGGCTGTCTCCAGCACGGCCGACGAACTGCGCGAGCTGGCCAAGCTGCGCGACGAGGGCATCCTCACGCCCGAGGAGTTCGACGCCAAGAAGGCAGAGCTGCTGGGAAAGCTGTAGGCGCCCTTCCGGGCGCGACACCCCCTGCCCGCCGGCGCCGGGAGGAGCCCGCGCGACCGTGCTCCTCCCCGCGTACCATACCGGGGTCCTACTCCCGCACTGACGTGGAGCGCAGTGTTCGGCATCACCCTCGACTCGGAGACGGTCTATCGCCTGGCCGCCGTGGCGATCTTCCTGCTCGTGGGCTTCCCGGTCCACGAGTTCGCCCACGCCTGGACCGCCAACCGGCTGGGCGACGGGACGGCGCGCCTGTTCGGGCGCTTGAGCCTGAACCCGGCCGTTCACTTCGATCCGCTCGGAGCTGGCGTCCTCGCTCTGTCGGCGCTCTTCAGCCCCTTCATCATCGGCTGGGCCAAGCCGACCCCGGTGAACCCGGTCAACCTGCGGGGCGGACGGACCGGTGAGGCGTGGGTCGCCGCCGCGGGTCCGCTGACGAACCTGGCGATGGCCGTGGTCGGTGGGCTCGTCTTCCGGGCGATCATCGCCATGCAGCCCGAGTACAGCCAGCTGGCCGCCTTCGTGGTCAACGTGACCTACTACTTCGTGGCCATCAACGTCATCCTGTTCGTCTTTAACTTCATCCCGGTGCCGCCGCTCGACGGGTCGAAGGTCCTCTTCGCCTTCCTGCCGCCCAGGCTGATCTGGCAGATCCACCAGGCGCTGGATCAGTGGGGGCTGCTGATCGTGATCGTGCTGCTCGTCGTGGCCGGCCAGCTGATCGCCGGTCCGGTGTATGCGCTCATCGACTTCCTGGTTGGCTTCTAAGGCGCGCCAGTTCGGGCGCCACCTGGTGGCCCGGGTCGGGCCCGGCGAACGAGCCGCTCTCGACGCCTGGGCCACGCCGGCCCAGCGCAGCCTGTTCGACAGCATGCCCCGTGCCGACCGACGCCACGCCCTCGACGTGGTGGCCGGGCTGCGTCAGCGCGGCATCGACGACCCCGAGGTGCTCGCCGCCGGTCTGCTCCACGACGCCGGCAAAGGCCGCTCGATCCGGCTCTGGCACCGGGTTGCCTGGTCGCTC
Source organism: Chloroflexota bacterium (assembly GCA_017860675.1). Taxonomy (GTDB): domain Bacteria; phylum Chloroflexota; class Limnocylindria; order Limnocylindrales; family CSP1-4; genus CTSoil-043. The sequence continues at coordinate 8,603 of JAGDMV010000001.1, read as the reverse complement.
GGCGAGCAGCTCGGTCCGTGGGTCTGGTCGGCTGCCGGCCGTCTACCCGGCGGGGCCGCGGCGATGGCCCGACTGCGCGATCACGACACCCGTTCGGCCGACATGGCGGCTCGGGCGGGCTGCAGCCCGCGGACGGTCGCCCTGATCCGCGGCGAGGCGCAGTCCGGTGACGCGATGGTCGCCCGTGCGCTCCACGAAGCCGACGAGGCTGCCTGATGATCGAGCCCGGCGCGGCCGCCGTCGCAGGCCGGGAGAACCAGGCCCGGATCGGGGCCCCCGGGCACGATCCGGTCGTCTCGTTCGGGGCGGGCCGCCGGCCCGAGACGGCCACCCAGGTGCGGCTCGAGGAGTGGGAGGGCCCGATCGGCCTGCTGCTTGCCCTGGTCGAGGCCCGTCGGCTCGACATCCGCACTGTCAAGCTCGGCGACCTCGCCGAGGCCTACCTCGAGGCCCTCGCCACGCTTGAGGGCGACCGCCTCGGCAACGTGAGCGCGTTCGTGGCCATCGCCAGCCAGCTGATCCTCATCAAGAGCCGCGAGCTGCTGCCCCGGCCTCCGGTGGCACCGGCGGCAACCGTGGACGAGCCGGACCCGGAGGCGGAGCTGCGGGCGCGCCTCGTGGTCTACCGCGCCTTCCGCGACGCGGGCCAGGCGCTCGGCGAGCGGGCAGCCGCGGGACTGCGACTCGTTCGACGCGAACCGGCTGTCGCGCTGGCCGCGGCCCGGGCGGGAGCGGCGCCTCCCACCGGCCCGTCGCTCGACCCGGCCTTGCTGGCCGGCGCGCTCACCGACCTGTTCAGGGTCGTGCCTCCGCCTCCGCCGCCGCCCGGGACATTCGGCCGGACCATCACCCTGGTCGAGCGCGCCGCCGTCATCCGCGCCGCTCTCGCGTCCGCCGGGCCGATCGTGCTCCAGGACCTGCTGCGGGGGGTTCGCGACCGGGTGGTCGTGGCGGTAACCTTCCTGGCCATGCTGGAGCTGGTGAAGCGGCGGGAGGCGACGGTCGGGCAGGACGAGCCGTGGGGGCCGATCGTCGTCCGCCCGGTCGGGCCTGCGGCGCGCCCTGCCGACGGGAGGGCGCCGACCTCGTGAGCGAAGCGTACGGCACGGGCTCGGTCGGAGACCACAGCGTGGACGTCGCGGTGCCCGACGAGACAGAACCCGCAGGGGATCGGCGGCAGGCCCCCGACGAGCCCGGCGGCGCCGAGTCCGGCCGTGCCCTGACCGAGGCCGATCTCGAGGCCCTCCTGTTCATCGCCGAGCGGCCGCTCGCTCGCCGCGAGATCGCCTCGCTGGCGGGCGCGACGGGCGAGCGGGTGGACGAGCTCCTTGGCGACCTGGAGGTCAGCCTCACCGGCCGCGGCATCCGGCTGGTCGCGGCGGGCGACCGCGTGGCCCTGGCCACCGCCCCCGAGACCGGCGGCCTGGTCGGACGCTATGTTGGCGGCGACCCGACCCGGCTCTCGCCGGCCATGCTCGAGACCCTTGCCATCGTGGTCTACCGCCAGCCGGTGACGAGGGCCGTGGTCGAGCGCATCCGGGGCGTGGACTCGGACTACGTCCTGCGCGTACTCCTCCACCGGCGGCTGGTGGTGGAGCTGGGGCGCGCCCCGACACCGGGCAGGCCCTTCCTCTACGGCACGGGCTACGAGTTCCTCGAGCGGTTCGGGCTGGCGAGCCTGGACGATCTCCCTGTGCTCGAGGCGGAGATCGAGGAGCGGTTGCGCGCAGCCGGCGGGGGGGACGGCGGCGTGCAGGCCCCGGTCGTCGACGGCAACGAGGGCGTCGGCGGCGATCCGGGTGATCGCGCGGGCGCGGCGGGCTCCGGGGTGGAGGCAGCACCCAACGCTGACGCAGAACCGGTGGCCGGGGCCGGCCCGGCCGGCGATGCCTGAGGAACGGATCAGCCGGATCCTGGCGGCTGCCGGCATCGCCTCGCGCCGCGGCGCCGACGAGCTCGTGGCCGCCGGGCGGGTCACGATCGACGGCCGGCCTGCGTCCCTGGGCGAGCGCGCCGACCCGGTGCAGAGCGTGGTGGCCGTGGACGGACGGCCCGTCGGGCCCGCCCAGGCGCTCGTCCACCTCGCGCTCCACAAGCCGGCCGGGGTCACCGCGACGGTCGCCGACCGGCATGCCGCACGGACCGTCCTCGATCTCGTGCCGCCGGGCCTCGTGCCACCGGCGACCAGGCTGTACCCGGTCGGCCGGCTCGATCGCGACTCCGAGGGCCTGCTGCTGCTGACCAACGACGGCCCCTGGGCCGACCGGGTGATCCACCCGCGCGGCGGCGTCGAGCGCGAATACGCGGTCGCCGTGACCCGGCCGCTCGCCCGGGAGGCCCTGGACGCGCTCGCCGCCGGGGTCCGCCTCGAGGAAGGCCTGGCCAGGGTGATCTCCATCAGGCACCAGGCAGCGACCGAGACGGTCCGCCTCGGCGAGCTGCTCGACCCACTGCCGGCGCCCGGGCTGGCCTGGTACCGGCTCGTCCTGGCCCAGGGCTGGAAGCGCCAGGTTCGGCGGATGCTCGCCGCCGTCGGTGCCCCGGTCGCGCGGCTGGTGCGCGTGAGGATCGGGACGGTCCGGCTCGACGACCTCGAGTCGGGCGCCGTCCGCGAGCTGACGACGATCGAGGTGGAGCGTCTCGCCGGGAGCCCGTCACGGGTGCCGGCGGGGACACGGTCGATGACAGGGGCTCCTGCCGGTGGCTCGTCGGCGACTGTCGTCGCCGCCGAACGCCCGCGCGCGTCGAGGCGGGCATCCGGCCGCCCTCGCCCGCACGGGTGAGCATCCGGACGACGGGCCAGCCCGTATGATCGGCCCACCGTGACTGACCGGCACCCGCTCGTCATCGCCATCGACGGCCCTGCCTCGTCGGGCAAGAGCTCCGTCGGTGCCGCGGTGGCAGCCCGGCTCGGCTACCGCTTCCTCGACACCGGTCTGCTGTACCGCGCGGTCACCTGGCTGGCGCTCCAGCGAGCGATCGACCCGGCCGACGGGCCGGCGGTGGCCGCGCTCGTGGCCGAGGTCGACCTGGTCCCTGACGACCGCGGCCGGCTGACCCGCGTCTTCGTGGACGGGCGCGAGGTCGCCACAGAGATCCAGACCGCCGCGGTCGAGCGACGGGTGCCCGAGGTCGCCCGTCAGCCGGTGGTCCGCGCCGCCCTGCTCCCGCGCCAGCGGGCCTACGCGGAGGGCGGCGGGATCGTCCTGGCGGGACGTGACATCGGCACCGTGGTCCTGCCCGCGGCCGACCGGAAGATCTGGCTGGACGCCTCGACCGAGGCGCGCGCTGCGCGCCGGGCGAGGGAGCGCGGCCATGCGCCGGGAAGCCCGGCGGCCGAGCGGATCCTGGCCGACCTCCGGAGGCGCGACGCGACCGACACGGGCCGCGCCGCGGCCCCGGCCCGGCCCGCTCCCGACGCTTCCATCGTCGTCACCGACTCGCTCGACTTCGAGCAGACCGTGGAGGCCGTGCTGGCGATCGTCCATGCCGCGGCACCGGCAGGGGAGGGGAGCAGATGACCAGCGAGCCGGGCGCCCGGCGCCACCGGTCAACGGCCGAAGAGGAAGCGTTCGCCCTGCCGCCCGACCGGCTGCCCTGGCTGATCCGCGCCTCGTGCGCCTTCGGTCGGGTGATGTTTCGCTGCTTCACCCGCGTGCGTGTCGAAGGCCTCGAGCACGTCCCGCGCGAGGGCGCACTCATCATCGCCTCGAACCACGCCTCCCATGCCGACCCGCCGCTGATTCACTGCTGGCTGGTTCCGGCCCTCGGCAGGCCGGTCCACTGGATGGCCAAGGCCGAGCTGATCGACCCCACCGTCCCCGGCTGGTTCTTCAAGCGAATCGGGGCGTTCGGAATCCGGCGCGGGTCCGCCGACACGGAGGCCTTCCGCCTGGCCCGGCGCGTCCTGGACGACGGCCGCGTGCTCGGCGCGTTCCCCGAGGGGACCCGCAGCCAGGACGGACGGCTCCAGGCTGCCAAGGAAGGCGTCGCCCTGCTCGCCCTGCGCACGGGGGCGGCGGTGCTGCCGGTGGGGTGTGTCGGCACCCATTGGCTCTGGCCGCGCGGACGGACGCTCTGGCGCGTCGGCGGGCGGGTGACGCTGCGGGTCGGCGAGCCATTCCGCGTCGAGCGGCAGGTGCTGGCCGACGGCCGGAAGGAGACGCTCGAGGAGGTCACCGAGCGGCTGATGACCCAGATCGCCCGGCTCCTGCCGGAGGACAGCCGCGGCGTCTACGGTGCCGGGCTGCCCTCCACTGCGAGCTCGCCGGCGAACCAGTAGGCGAGCCGCCCCCGCCCAGGCCGGGGCCCTCCGGGCGGTGCGAACGGGGTCGCGTGCCATAATCGCCCGGCGATGGGGAACGTCAGTGACGTCCGGATCACCCGCCGGACGGGGTTCTGCTACGGGGTGCGCGAGGCCGTCGACAAGGCCAAGGAGGCCGCCGACGCCGGCCGGCGCACGCATACCCTCGGCCAGGTTGTCCACAACGAGGGCGTGATCCACGACCTCGAGTCGCGCGGCGTCCGGCCGATCGCCAGCCTGGACGAGGCCGAGGCGGGCGCCACCGTCGTCATCCGGGCCCATGGGGTCACCCCCGCTGTGCGGGCGGACGCATCCGCCCGCCAGCTCGACGTGGTCGACGGCACCTGCTCGTGGGTCATCGCAGAGCAGAAGCGCCTGGCCGAGCTGGTGCACGAGGGCTACACCATCGTCCTGCTCGGGACCCGGAATCACCCCGAGGTCGTCGGCCTGCTCGGGTTCGCCCCGGACGCGATCGTGGTCGACGACGAGGAAGAGTGGGAGCGCATCCCGCGCCGCAGGCGCATGGCACTGATCACGCAGTCGACCCAGCCTCCCTGGAAGTTCGAGCGGCTGGCCGCCCTGATGACCTCGCGCGCGTACGAGCTCAAGATCGTCAACACCATCTGCCCGGTGACGATCCGCCGCCAGGAGGACACGGTCGAGGCTGCCCGGGCCGTCGACTTCATGGTGGTGGTCGGCGGGCGCCATTCGGCCAACACCCGCGAGCTGACCCGCCTCTGCCAGATCGTCGGTACGCCGGTGCTCCAGGTCGAGGGCGCCATCGACCTCGGCGATCCGGCCGTCTTCGGCGACGCCGAGACCGTCGGCGTGACCGGCGGGACCTCCACCCCGATCGAGGACCTCCGGGCGGTGGCTGCCCGGGTGCTGGAGATCGCGGGCACGCCGGAGAGCGCGGCCCGGGCGCGCACCCTCGCCGATGCCGCCCTGGAGGAGGCGGCCACGGCCGCCGGCCGGACGACCTCCCTGCCGGCCGCGGCGCACTGAGCTCGGCGTGGCAACCCTGCCGGTGATCGCCATCGTCGGCCGGCCCAATGTCGGCAAGAGCACCCTGTTCAACCGGCTCGTGGGCGCGCGCACGGCGATCGTGGAAGACCAGGCCCGGACGACGCGCGACCGGATCTACGCCGACGCGGAGTGGAACGGGCGCCGCTTCCTGGTCGTGGACACGGGCGGCCTCGAGATCGAGCCGGGCGACTCGATCGAGACCGGCGTCCAGGAGCAGGCCCGGATCGCGATCGCCGAGGCCGACGCCATCGTCTTCGTGGTCGACGCGGCGGCAGGCCTCACCCCCGCCGACGAGGAGGCCGCCGGGGTCCTGCGCAGCGCCTCGGCGCCCGTGTTCGTGGCAGCCAACAAGGCCGACAACGCCCGGCGGGAGCTCGACGCGGCCGAGTTCTGGTCGCTCGGCTGGTCCGAGACCTGGGCGATCTCCGCGCTCCACGGCCGGGGCGTTGCCGACATGCTCGACGCGATCGTGGCCGCGTTGCCGCCCGAGTCGGCCGACGAGGCAGCCCGCCGTGCCCGCACGGCCGCCGAGGAGCGCGAAGCCGCGCTGATCGCCGACGAGCTGGCGGCCGGCGTCGAGCCCGACGAGCCGGCGGCCTGGGTGGACGAGGCGCAGCCGGGCCCGGTCACGATCGCCCTGGTCGGGCGGCCGAACGTCGGCAAGTCGAGCCTCCTCAACACCCTGGTCGGCCACCAGCGCGCGATCGTCTCGCCGATCCCCGGGACGACACGCGACGCGATCGACACCCGCCTCGGCTACGGGCAGGGCGAGGTGGTGCTGGTCGACACGGCCGGTATCCGCCGCCGTGGCAAGGTCGCCTCGGGCCCGGCCGAGGACCGCTGGTCCACCCTCCGTGCGCTCAAGGCGATCGACCGGGCGGATGTCGCCGTGCTGGTGATCGATGCGGTCGAGGGCCTGACGGCCCAGGACGCGCACGTGGCCGGCTACGCGGTCGAGGCGGGCAAGGGGATCGTTCTCGCCATCAACAAGTGGGACCTTGTCGAGGGCAAGACCGACCGCAGCTTCGACCGCTACGTGGGCTGGATCCGGCGGGAGGTCCCGTTCCTCGACTTCGCCCCGGTCGTCTCGCTGAGCGCCAAGACGGGCCAGCGGGCCGACCGTGTTCTCGAGCTGGCCGTCGACGTGTGGGGCGAGCGCCGGCGGCGGATCCCCACCGGCGAGCTCAACCGGATCCTGGCCGATGCCGTCGCCCGGCAGCCACCGCCCGCGGTCCGCACCCGGCGGCCCAGGCTCTACTTCGCGACCCAGGCCGGGGTCGCCCCGCCGACGTTCGTCTTCTTCGCCAACGACGCGTCGGCTATCCACTTCAGCTACCGCCGGTACCTGGAGAACCGGATCCGCGACGCGGCCGGGTTCATGGGCACGCCGATCCGGCTGGTGTTCCGCAACCGGGGTGCCGAGCGGCCTCGCCGGGGTGGAGCACGTCGGGGTGCGGGCGGCTCGCGCGTGGGCGGCCGGCGCGACTGAACGGTGGAGCCCGGCTGCGGGCCGGGCTCCACGCTTCGGGTTGCCACTGTGCCGGCGTACGCGGGTTCAGACCTCCCGGCCGAGCAGCACCGAGACGGGATCCGGCTTCACCTCGACCTCGGCCTCCTTGACCAAGTCCGTGTCGACGGGCACGGCGAACTTGGACTCGAGCCCGTAGAGGGCCCACGGGTTGCCCGGCTTGTAGTGAGCCGGATGGTAGGTGAGATCGACGCTCATCACGACCCAGCCGTCTCGGTCCAGCTCAGCGAGGCGTCCCATCAGCTCCTCCCAGTGCGGCTCCGGCAGGTCCTGGAAGGGGATCCGTTCGATCCGGTACTCGATCGACCGCTTCCAGTCGACCGGCCGCTCGAGGAGGACGGGGAGCGTCGTCTCGGGTGCCCCGGCGGGCTTGTGCTCGGGCTCGGTGCTCAGGTCGACCGCTGCGACGCGCCAGCCTTGCCGGCCGAGGTCGTTGAGCAGCTCGACGATCTTCGCCAGGTTCACCTCCGGGTGGTACTCCTCGACGGGCAGGTGCTCCAGGCGGTACTCGGTGCGGGTCGCCGTGGCGGTCTCGGTGGCCATCTTCGTCCCTGGCCCTTCTGCTGGTCGCACCGCGGCCCTTCCGCGGTCCGATGGCCCCAGGGTGCCACCGCGACAGGCCGCTGTCGGTGATCATGGTCGTCCGCGAAGGTGACGAAGGTCACGCCCGGCCTGATCGATCGACCCATCCGGCCCTAGGATCGGCGCTGATGGCGGGTTATCGTCGAGTCGGCCGTGGTGGGCAATGACACGGTTGCGAGGATGGACGAACCGGAACGCGAGCGCGAGCAGGTTGCGCTGGCAGGGCTCCAGGGGGGTTTTCTGCACGCGCTTCCACGGCCGGCGGCGCAGCGCCTGCTCCACGAAGGTATCCGCATCAACGTGCCGGCGGGCGCGCTCCTCTACCGACACGAGGAGAGCCCGCGCCTGATCGTCGTCGTCAATGGCCTGCTGCGGGTCTTCCTAGCGTCGGCCGACGGGCGGCAGGTCACGGTCCGCTATGCGAAGAGCGGGGACGTGGCGGGCTTGATGATGGTCTTCGGTGGGCCGGCCCCGGAGAGCATCCAGGCGATGACGAGCTCGCTGGTCATCGCACTCCGGGTCGGCACTCTGCGGGCCATGGCGGCCGACGACGCGGGCGTCGCCCATGCCTGCGCCGAGGAGCTGACGCGACAGCTGCAGCGGGCGCTCGACGAGATCTCCCTGCAGGCGTTCCTGACGGTCCGGCAGCGGCTGGTCCGCGAGCTCCTCGTGCTGTCGGCGACGGACTCGGGACGCCGTCTCGTCGTGCATGCCTCACAGCAGGAGCTGGCCGACGCGATCGGGTCGGTGCGGGAGGTCGTGACGCGCAACCTGCACCAGCTCGCCGACGAGGGCCTGGTGGAGATCGGCCGCGACGAGATCACCATCGTTGACCCGCTGGCGCTGGCCGAGCTGGCCCACGGGCTCAGCCGGCAGGACGGCTGATCGGCCGAGTCCGCACGCCAAACCGGGCTGGCGCCGCCCCTATGGTGCTCGACGCGGGCTGGTGGGCGCCTCTGGGCAGGCCGATCGGCCTCTGCTAGACTCGGCGGGTCGGGGTGTGGCGCAGCTTGGTAGCGCACCTGAATGGGGTTCAGGAGGTCCCGCGTTCGAATCGCGGCACCCCGACCACCGATCTGAGCACGAGATGACCCCCGGAGGACTCCTCCGGGGGTCTTGGTTTGGGGTCGCTACCACCCGCGCTACCACTCATCCGCTCGAACG
>JAGDMV010000048.1 GCA_017860675.1 Chloroflexota bacterium | reverse complement strand
TGGTGTCGAGGATGTACGGCATGAACCCGCCCACCTTCATCTGCGCGGTCCAGCTGTCACCGACCTCGATGGGCTCCGCCGGGTATCGGACGACGAAGCCCTCCATCGTCTTCCTGAGCGACTCGTCGCCGTACTGATCCCGCAGGTCCCGCTCAAGCTGCGCCCGCAGTCCCTCATCGGCGATCGACAGGTCGCGCATCATGCCGGCGATCATCTCGTCGGCCCCGGTGACCTCTACGACCCTCCCATCGGGCGTGACCTTGGTCGAGAAGCCCTTCCCGATCAACGCGCCAAAGCCCAGGGCGGCCGGCGGGATCACTTCGGGCGGGTTCCTTGAGTCGTAGTCGAACGTCCCGGTCAATGCCTCCTGCTTGACGCGCGCCCAGTCGTATCGGATCGCGATCCAGCTTCCCTGGGCGTCGGTCTCGGTCACGGTCATGGTGAAGCCGAAGCCGATCGTCTGGGGGATCCGAATCGCCTCGCCTTGGACGGTCAGGGTGATGACCTGGTCCGCCAGCATCTCCAGGTGGTAGGTCTCGCCGACCGCTGGCTGTAGCCTGAGGTCGAGCTGCGCGCCGTGCTCCGCCGGCGGCGTCGCACAGGCTGCAAGGAGCGCAACCAGACCGAGGAGGAGAGCTACGTCCGCCGCAGCGCGCCGCGCGTGCATCGTCTCGTCCTTCCGTCGCCGCGCCGGCCCTGGCACGGGCGCCGTCATTGAGCACGGGCTTGCCGGCGCATGTCAAGGGCGCAGGAGTACCGGCGAGATCCAGGGGCCGCACAGGTGGCTGTCCGTTAGGGCGCGGCTGGCGGCAGGGACCCGGGTCGGCGAGGCCACTGTCGGCTAGCCTTCGCGGGTGACGCCGGCTTCACCCGCTCCGCCGCCGCCTCCGCCCCCGGCCACTCCGCCGGTCCAGGACTGGCGCTCGCTCCTCCTCGTCTACGGGATCACCTCGACGATCGAGTCGCTGGGCGTCAGCCAGATCTTCGCCTTCCTGCCGCTGCGCCTCCGCGAAGTCGGGCTCCCGGCCGACCAGGTGGCCACCTTCACCGGCGTCTTCACCTCGCTGATCTTCGTCTTCGGCATCGTGCTCGTCCCCTTCTGGGGCGTCTGGGCCGACAAGTACAGCCGCCGGGCGGTGATCGTCCGCAGCGCCGTCGTCGAGGCGATCGTCTTCGCCGGCGTTGCCCTGGCCGAGGAGCCGTGGCAGGTCGCCGCCAGCATGCTGCTGGTCGGGCTCCAGCTGGGCAACACCGGGGTGATGCTGGCCGCCCTGCGCGACGTCGCGCCGCGGAACAGGGTCGGCACGGTAACGGCCCTGTTCGGGGCGACCAGCCCGCTGGGCTTCGCCATCGGCCCGGTCCTCGGCGGCTTCATGGTCAACGGCCTGGGGTGGCCGCTGACGGCCGTGTTCTGGTCCTCGGCCCTGCTCAGCCTGGCGGTCGTGGTCCTGCTCCTGGTCGGGTCGCGCGAGGTCAGGCCGCCGGTGATTCCCGAGGGCAGCGCCGTCGCACTCGCCCGGCGCGCGATCCGCGGGGTGATCGGCGACCCGGCGGTGATGCGCATCTTCACCATCTTCGGCGTGTCGATCCTGGCCAGCCAGATGTCCCGGCCGTACCTCCCGCTGCTCGTCGAGTCGGTCCACGGCCTCGCACCCGGGCTCGAGAGCGCGATCGGCCTGGTGGCGGGGACGGCTGCCCTCGTCGGCGCCCTCGCCTCACCGCTGGCCGGCCCGCTCGGCGACCGGATCGGCTTCCGCTCGGTGCTGGCCGGCACCCTGCTCGGCGGCGGCGTGGCCCTGCTCGGCATGACCCTGGCGGCGACGGTCGCCACGCTCGCCCTGGTGGCTGTCGTGTACAGCTCGATGCAGGCCGCGACCCAGGCGATGGTCTTCGCCCTGGTGAGCGTCGAGGTCGCCCCCGAGCGCCGCTCGGCGACGCTCAACCTCGTGCTCCTGCCGCTCTACGTGGCCGGCATCATCGGGCCGACGATGGGAGCGATCGTGGCAAGCGTGGCCGGGGTGGACGGGGTGTTCGTGGCCGCGGCGCTGGTGTTCCTGGTCGGCGGGGCGGCCGTTGTCGCCTCGCTCGGGCGCCGCCGCCGCCGGGAACGCACCCCCTAGAGCAGGCTCGTCTCCCGGGGCAGGTCGCGCTCGGCCGGGCCGATGTAGCGGGCGTCCGGGCGGATCAGGCGGTTGGCCTCGGCCTGCTCGATGGCATGGGCCGACCAGCCGGCGATGCGGGCGATGGCGAACGTGGCCGGGAAGAGGTCCGGGTCGAGGCCGATGCCCTGCAACAGCGCCGCGGCGTAGTACTCGACGTTGGTCTTGAGGGGCCGGTCCGGGTATCGCTCGGCCAGCACCCGGAGGGCGACGTCCTCGACCTCGATGGCCAGGTTCAGCCATTCGGGCTTGGAGGCCATCGACTCGGTGACCTTGCGCAGGGCCGCCGCCCGCGGGTCATAGGCGCGGTAGACGCGGTGCCCGAAGCCCATCAGCCGCTCCTTGCGGTCGAGCGCCTCGCGGATCCAGGCCTCCGCCCGCTCGGGGCTGCCGATCTGGTGGATCTGGTCGACCACCTCGGACGGTGCCCCTCCGTGGAGCGGGCCCTTGAGCGCCCCGATGGCGCCGCAGACCGCCGATGCCAGGTCGCTGCGGGTGGAGGTGATCACCCGCGCGGCGAAGGTCGACGCGTTCAGGCCGTGCTCGGCGGCAGCGATCATGTAGGCATCGAGCGCGCGGGCGGTCGCCGGGTCCGGCTCCTGCCAGGTCAGCTGCTGGAGGAAGCCGCCGGCCAGGTCGAGGGTCGGGTCGGGCCGGACCGGGTCGCGGTCCTCGCGGATGCGGGCGAAGGCGGCGAGGGCGGACGGGGCAAAGGACACGAGCGCCCGGGCCTGCTCGACGGTCGGCGGGAAGGCGATGCCCCGGCTTGCGCCCCACACCGAGACCGCCGTTCGCAGCGCGTCCATCGGGTGCGTGTCGCGGGGCAGCGAGCGGAGCGCCGCCATCACCGTGTGGGGCACCTCGGCCGGGTGGAGCTCTGCGTCCGGCTCCCAGTCGCCGGTCCAGAGGAGGTTGGCCACGGCGGCGAAGCTGCCCTGCTCGACGAGGTCGCCGATCCGGTAGCCGCGGTACAGGAGGCGGCCGTTGGCGCCGTCCACGAGGCCGAGGGACGTCTCGGCGGCAACCACCCCTTCGAGGCCCGGCGAGTACGGTTTCGCCTCCGCGACTGGCAGGGTGGCGGTCGGCGTGTGGTCGGGCATGTCGGGTTCCCTTGCGCGCTGCGGGACGTCAGACGTGGGGCGAATGATGCCACCGCGGCCCGCGGGGTGTGGGCGGCGAGGGGCCGTGTCCGGGGTTGGGCTTGACACACCATGTTGACAATGGTAAGTTGACAACGTCAACATTCCGTGGCGAGATGGAGGCCTTCGACGGTGAACGAGCCGGTTGCTCCGTACCACCATGGCAGCCTGCCAGCCGCCTGCGTCGGAGCCGGGATCCTGCTCGTCGATGAAGGCGGCCCCGACGCCGTCACCATCCGCGGCGTCGCCCGGATCGCCGGCGTCTCTCACACCGCGCCGCTCCACCACTTCGCCGACCGCGACGCGCTGCTGCGGGCGGTGGCGGAGCGGGGCTTCGAGATGCTGCTGGAGCTCCTCGACGCCAGCCTCGGGACCGAGAGGCCCGGCCCGCTGGCGGAGCTGCGCGCATATGGCGTTGCCTATGTCGAGCACGCGGTGGCACACCCCGGCCTGTTCCGGCTGATGTTCGACGGCTTCGATTGCCCGCCGGGCGAGGAGGCCTGGCACCGGCTGATTGGCCTGTGCGACGCGGCGATCGGGGCAGGCGAGCTGGTCGCGCCTCCCGATCCCGAACGCCTGGCGTTCGTGGTCTGGGGCCTGGTCCACGGCCTGGCCGCGCTTGCGAGCGCCGGCCGCAGGCAGGACGCGAGTGAGCCGTTCCTGCCCATCACGGTCGCCCTCCGCGCCCTCGACGACTGCCTGGCGGCCTTCGCCCCGCCCGACTGAACGATCGGCGTTCGCACCCGGCCGCCGCCGCGGTCCAGCGCGCGCGCCCCAAGCAGGGAGCACCGAACGATGACGCAACGCACGCACCTGGTCCTGGGAGCCGGGGCCGTCGGTACCACGATCGCCCGGATACTGGCCAACGAGGGCGAGAAGGTGCTGCTCGCCAGCCGGCACGGGATCGACCCCGGCATCCCGGGTGTAGGGGCCGTCCGGGTGGACGCCACCAGGCCGGACGAGGTGCGGGCTGCTGCCGCTGGGTCGCGGACCGCCTACTTCGCCGTCCAGCCTGCCTACACCGACTGGCCGGCCGGCTTCCCGCCGCTGGTCGATGGCGTGCTTGCCGGCCTTGGCGGAACGGGCACGCGGCTGGTCATGGTCGACAACCTGTACATGTACGGCCCGACCGGTGGTGTACCGATCACCGAGGGACTGCCGTACGCGGCGACCACCCGCAAGGGCCGGGCCCGGGCCGCGGTGGCCGAGCGCCTGCTGGCCGCCGACCGTGACGGGTCAGTGCGGGTGGCGATCGGTCGGGCCTCGGACTTCTTCGGGCCGGGGGCAGTGGATTCGGTCGTGGGCGAGCGCTTCTTCGGCCCGCTCCTCGCCGGGAAGCCCGTCCAGCTGTTCGGCGACCCGGACGTGGTCCACAGCTACACGTACCTGCCCGATTTCGCCCGGGCCCTGGTCGAGCTGGGCCGGCGCGAGGAGGCCTTCGGCCGCGCATGGCACGTCCCGACCGCCCCGGCCGTCTCCACCCACCGCTTCCTCGAGATGGCGGCCGAGGCCGTCGGGGTGCCGGCGCGACCATCGCGGGTCTCGAGGCTCATGCTCCGCCTGGTCGGCCTGGCTGTGCCGGAGGCACGCGAGATGGTCGAGATGGCCTACGAGTTCGAGGAACCGTTCGTGCTCGACAGCTCCGCCTTCGAGGCAGCCTTTGACCGGCGCCCGACGCCTCTCGAGGAGTCGATCGCAGCCACGGTCGCCTGGTGGCGGGAGGAACGCGAGAACGTCGCGGCCTGATGTCCCAGCGGTCTCAACCGCGTAACGCGAAGAGCGCCACACCGTTTCAGTCGGCGGCGGGATTACGCTGATCGGGCCAGTAAGGCCCCGGCCCGCTGGACGAGGTGACAGATGCTGGCGATCCTGCAGGCGCTCGGATTGATGAAGGTGGCGACCGTCGCTGCCGGGTTCACGCTCGCAACCACGATGGTCGCCGGGGTCGTGGCGGCTCCGGCAGCCACGCCGGCCGGCCCGGCGCAGGGTGCCCTCGCGGGGGCTGCGGACCAGCTCCGCGACCGTGACCAGGTGCGCGATGGCACGTGCACGGCCGACTGCGACGGCACGCCGGACCAGGAGCGCGACAGAGATCGTTCCGCCGACCACGTCCAGCAACGCGACTGCACGGCCGCCTGCGACGGCACGCCCGACCAGGAGCGCGACCGAGACCGCGTCCGGCTCCGGCAGGCTTCGGCCACGCCCGACCCGTCAGCGGAGGCCTCCACCCCTGTTCGGGAGCGGGCGCTTAACCGCGCCGGGCAGCCGACTGCGGCACCGACTCCGGTCGTCCCGCAGGAGCAGGCGCAGCAGCAGAACAGGCAGCAGGTCCGCGCCGGGCAGCGGGCCGCTGCACCCTCGCCAACCTGCAGTCCGGCCGGCGACGGCGAGCAGGTCCGGCAGCGGGCTGGTGGCCATTGAGCGACGGACAGGTCCGGCGGGCGCGGCCCGGGCAGGCGCCGTGCCCCCGGACCGGCCCCGTCGGGCGCGAGGAGACCGTCGGATGCATGATGGTCGCGGGGTCGGGACCGATCCGCGATCGTCGGTGTCCGCCGCCGCCCCTTCACGGGAGGTGACCGCTCGCCGACGATGGAGCAGCAGGCTGACCTCGAGCGCCTGGTCGCCGCTGCCCGCGCGGGCGACGCCGACGCATTCGCCGGTCTCTACGACGCCCTCGCCCCGCGCGTGCACCGCTACATCCGCTACCGGGTGTCCGACGCGACCCAGGCCGAGGACCTCCTGCAGCAGGTCTTCCTCCAGGTGATCGCCGCCCTGCCGCGCTACGAGACACGGGGCCTCCCATTCGCTGCCTGGGTCTTCCGGATCGCCCGGAACACGGTGGTCGACGCCGGCCGGGCCCGACGCCCGTCGGTCCCGATCGAGCTTGTCCAGGACGTCCCGAGCGACGTGCCCGGGCCCGATGAGCTGGCGATCGCCGGCGACGAGCAGACGCGCCTCCGTGCCGCGCTGGAGCGACTGCCGCGTGACCAGCACGACGTGCTCGTCTACCGGTTCTACGGTGGCCTGTCCCCGAGCGAGGTCGCGCCGCTTCTGGAGCGGAGCCAGGGCGCCGTTCGCGTCCTCCAGCATCGCGCCATCGAGGCGCTGCGCCGTCTCATGGACGCCACGGCGGTCGAGGGCCGTGAGTCCGGGGAGGGTCCTCGATGACGGGGCGGTTCCCGTTCTTCGGGCGGTCAGGCGGGCCCGGCGGCTGGGGCGATGAGCCGGACGACCCGCTCGTCGAGCGGCTCGACCTGCTCGCGGCCCGAGCCGAACCCGGCGACGATGAGGCTATCGCCCGGGTGGCTGCGACGACCCAGGCTGCGTTCGAGGCGGCGGCAGTCACGTGGCGATCGGGCGATCCGGCGGTCGAGCGGACAGAGACGTCGCCGGTCTCGGTCACGCTCCTGCGCCCTGTCAGCCACGCACCCCGACGGCTGCCCGCGAAGCTCGCGGCCGCCGCTGTCTTCGTGCTCGTCGTTGCTGGGCTCGGCGCGGTGGCCACCGTGCAGGCCGGGCCTGGCCAACCCTTCTACGGACTGCGGATTGCCCTGGAAGGAATCCTGCTGCCCGTCGAGTCGGCGGCGCGCCTGGAGGCGCAGCTGGATCGACTCGACGGCCGGCTGGCGGAGGCCGAGCTGGCCGCCAATGCCGACGATTGGCCGGCGGCTGGCGACGCGCTTCGCGCCTATGGCCGGATCGCCATCGAAACGGCCGGAGCTGGCGGCGACGATGTCGCGCGCGAACGTGCCCTGCTGCAGTGCGCGGAGATCGAGCGGTTCCGTGCGCGGCCGGGGGGGCGGCCGTGGGCGGGCGACATCGACACGGCCGAGACCGCCTGCGCCAGGCTCGTGCGTGCGATCGGCGGACCCGTCGAGGAGACGTCGCCGGACCAGCCGCGCGGCACAGAGGCGCCCGGGCCGGCAGCATCACCGGGCGGGAGACCGAGTCCCTCGGCGGGCCCCGGCGGTAGCTCGCCGGGCGGCGGCGTCGAACCCGCGGGCACGAGTCCTGGTCCCGGGCAGGCGTCTCCCTCGCCGATCCCGGGCGGCACGGGCGGGCAGGGGGGAGGAGGCCGCAGCACCCCGGAGCCCAGCGGTGGCGGGCCCGTACCGTCATCCGGCCCGGGTGGCCCGGGCGGCGGTTCGGGAGGCGGCTCCGGCAGCGGGCCTGGCTCGGGTGGCGGCGGCGCGGGCGGCTCGTCGCCGGCGCCCGATCCATCGGGCAGTGGTTCCGGCGGCTCCGGTATGTCAGACAGCGCATCGCCGGCGCCCGATCCGTCGGCCGGGTCCGGCTCAGGGAGCGGCGGCTCCCCGTAGTGCCGCGGGCGCCCGTGGCCCGCCGGCCGGACGGTGGTGGGCAGCCGCGGTACACGCCCTCGCCTTGAGCCGCCTCGCCTCGCGCGCCGCTCAGCCGCGCGTGCGCAGCTCTGCCGCTGCCGCCTCGTCCAGGATCCAGCTGGCTCCCGCCCGGCGGGCGCGCTGGGCGGGCAGCGCCGCGAGGTCCCGTGGGCCGTCGAGCAGCCGGGACACGATCGCCGCCTTGCCGGGCCCGAAGGCGACCGCGAGCAGCACCGGCGTGGCGTCGAGGACAGCCGGATGAAGCGTGACCCGGGGCAGGTGCGGACCGATGTGGGTCGGCGCAGGCACGGCCGCCGCCAGGTCCCGGCCGGTTGGCACCTCACTCCCGGGGAAGACGGACAGCAGGTGGCCGTCCGGCCCGAGGCCGACGAGGATCGCGTCGAAGGCCGGCAGTCCGTTCGCCGTCGCGGGGAGCGCGGCACGAATCTCCTCCGCGTAGCGGGCGGCGCAGGCCGCCGGGCCGGCGCCTGAGGCCATCACCTCGTCCACCGGGAAGGGGTGGACGTTGGCGGCCGGCAGGGGTCCCTCCGGGGCACGTCCGGCGACCAGGGCCCGGTCGAGCGGGCCAACGTTGGAGTCGGGGTGGTCGCGGGGCACGAAGCGGTCGTCGCCGAACCAGACGTGAAGCGTCGCCCACGGAAGTCGCTCGCGGCGAGGCCGGGCCGCGAGCGCGGCGTAGATGCCGGCCGGGGTGGATCCCCCGGTCGTGGCGACATCCGCCCGGCCACGTGCGGCCGCCGCTCGCTCGATCGCGGCAGCCAGCCGCGTGGCGCCAACGGCGGCGCAGCCGGCGGGGTCCGGGGCCAGGATGACCTCGGGCTCGCCGGGGTCGGCCGGCGGATCCCAGTCCGGCCAGGGCCCCGGCGGGTGCCTCCCGCTCACCGTTGCTCGCCGGGGGTGACGAACGCCGCGGCCACCTCGAGCGCCGCGTGCGCGACCGGATCCGACGCACCGCTCTCGATCGCCTCGGCCAGCAGCCCGATCTCGGTCTGGCGCGGCGCGAAGTATGGCCGGTCCAGCGTCTCGATCCCATCATGCCAGGCACGGACCCGGACGACCTCGGCCTCGCCCGTGACCTCGACTCGCAGCTCGCGGCCGCGCCGCTCGGCCAGCAGCTCGACCCGCAGCGTGCTCCCGGGGGGCACCGGCGACACCACCGGCCGGACGACGATGTCCACGGCCCGGCCGCGGTCGCCGGCGAGCGTGCCGCGCAGACCACGCCCGGGATCCGGCGCGCCGCTCCGGGAGGCGTGCCTCGCACTCGGCTTCCTCGTCTCCCGCCGGAGCCGGCCGGCTGGACGCAGGCCGAGGCGCGAGGCGAGCCAGCCCACGTGGTACACCGGCCTGACCAGGTTGGTCGCCACCTCCGCTCCTGGGCCGCCAAGGGTCGCGAAGGCGACCGAGATGCGCCGCAGCGAGCCGAGATACGGAAGCATGTCGGGCCGGTCGAACGCTGAGGCGATCGCTTCGCGCCAGCGCGCCTGGCGGGCAATGGCGAAGTCGGTCACCTGCACGGTGCGGGCGACTCCGGCCAGAACGCGCAACCTGTCCAGCCCGTCGCCCGACCAGCTGGAGCCGTCGACGATCAGCCGATCGGCAAGCCCGACGAGGTCATCCGCCAGGCGCGTCCCGAAGGGTACGTCGCCAGGCCACCAAACCGCGACCGGCAGGTCGTGGACGAGCAGCGGGGCGACGACGGCCGCGAGGTGGCGACCGGTCTCGCCGCCGGCCTCGGCGTAGACCAGCTCGGAGCAGGTCTCGGCCGAGCCCTCGCGACTGACCATGCAGTAGGCACGGACCCGGGCCCGGAACCAGGCCGGGCCGTCGGGGTCGGAGGGCACGAGCACCATGGTCCGCGACGGGTGCCGGCCGGTGAGGGTGGCGATCTCGGCCGCTACCCGCTGGCCGATCTCGGGCCGCCGGGCGACGGCCACCAGGTTCAGCACGCTCGAGCGGGCGGCCACGATCCGTCCGGGCTGCTCCTCATTCGCGACGGCCGCGACGACGGCACGTGCCTCGGGCGAGACCCAGATCCTGGCCAGCTCCGCCTCCACCTCGGCCACCGTCCGGGCGGCCCCGTCCCAGCGGAGGATCGGGGGACCGGGGGCGCCGGAACCCTCGAGCGACGCGATCGCCCGCACGCCCGCGGAGCCGGCAGGCGCGGCAGCAGCCTGCTCCGCGACCGTGGGCGGTGCGGCAGTGGGTGCCCCGGCGGGCGTGCCGGCCTCGGACGTCCCGGCCTCGGACGAGCCGGCCGGCTCCGCGGCCGCGGCCTGTTCGGCGGCTAGATCCGCCGCCACCGGTTGCCCTCTCGCTCGAGGAGCGCGTCGGCCTCGGCCGGGCCCCACGAGCCCGCCTCGTAGTTCGGGAAGTCGGGCGGCGGGCTCTCGGCCCAGGCCTCGAGGATCGGCGTCACCAGCTCCCAGGCTCGCTCCGCCTCGTCGGCCCGGGTGAAGAGCGAGGCGTCCCCGAGCAGAGCGTCGAGGATGAGCGTCTCGTAGGCGTCGGGCGAGTCGACCGAGAACGACGACCCGTAGGTGAAGTCCATGTTGACCGGCCGGACGTCGAGACCAAGCCCGGGGACCTTGGCCGCGAAGCGGAGGAGGATGCCCTCGTCCGGCTGGATCCGCAGCGCCAGCATGTTCGGCTCCGGGTCGATCTCGGCGTTCTTGAACAGGGCGTGGGGCACCGAGCGGAAGCGGACGGCGATCTCCGTCGCCCGCCGCGGCAGCCGCTTGCCGGCCCGCAGGTAGAAGGGCACGCCGGTCCAGCGCCAGTCGTCGATCTCGAAGTGGGCCGCGACGTAGGTCTCGGTCTCCGACTCCGGGTGGACCTCGGGCTCCTGGCGGTAGCCCGGGACGGGGGCCCCCGCCAGCCAGCCCGGCCCGTACTGGCCGCGAACGACCCGGGCGGCGACCTCGGGCCGACCCATCGGCTCGATCGCCCGGAGGACCTTGACCTTCTCGTCGCGGAGCGCGTCGGCCGCCCAGGTCGCCGGGGGCTCCATGGCCACCAGGGCGAGGAGCTGCATGAGGTGGTTCTGGAGGATGTCGCGGACCGCTCCGGTCTCCTCGTAGAACGCGCCCCGGCCCTCGAGGCCGATCGATTCGGCCACCGTGATCTGGACGTGGTCGACGTAGCGCCGATCCCAGATCGGCTCGAAGATGCCGTTTCCGAAGCGGAAGACCAGCAGGTTGCGGACGGTCTCCTTGCCGAGGTAGTGGTCAATCCGGTAGACCTGCGACTCGCGGAAGACCTTGCCCACCTCGCGGTTGAGGCGGATGGCCGACATGGTGTCGCGGCCGAACGGCTTCTCGATGACGATCCGGCGCCAGCCCCCGCCGTGGATCTCGTGGTCGAGCCCGGCCCCGCCGAGGCCGGCGATGATCGCGGCGAAGGCCGACGGCGGAGTCGCCAGGTAGAACAGCCGGTTGGCGGCCGTCCCCTGGGTGCGATCCAGCTCGTCCAGCGCACCGGCCAGGGCCTCGTAGCCAGCCGGATCCGCGAGGTCGGTGCGCTGGTAGTGGATCCGCTGCTCGAACGAGCTCCAGGCGGCCTCCGTCAGCGGCGTGCG
>JAGDMV010000047.1 GCA_017860675.1 Chloroflexota bacterium | reverse complement strand
CGGAGGCCCGGCTGCGCGTCGTGCTGACGCTTCGGGCTGACTTCTACGACCGTCCGCTTCTCCACCCCGCGTTCGCCGCTGTGTTCAACCCGAGCGTCGTGAACGTCGTCCCGATGACGGCCCAGGAGCTGGAGGCGGCCGTGATCGAGCCGGCCCGCCGGGTCGGCGTCGAGGTCGAGCCCGCGCTGCGAGCAGAGCTCGTGGCCGACACGGCCAATCGCCCCGGAAGCCTGCCCCTTCTGCAGTACGCCCTGACCGAGCTGTTCGACCGGCGGACCGGGCCGACCCTTACTCGGGCCGGCTATGTGACCCTCGGCGGCCTGCGCGGGCTCCTGTCGCGGCGGGCCGAGAGCATCTACCTCGGGCTGGACCCGGACGGCCAGCGAGCCACCATGCAGGTCTTCCTCCGGCTCGTCCGAACGGGAGGAGGCGCGGCTGATTCCCGGCGGCGGGTGGCCCTATCCGAGCTGGGCGACACGGGAATCGACAGCGTCGTCCTGTCCGAGGTGCTCACCGCTTTCAGCCGGGGCCGTCTCCTGACGTTCGATCGCGATCCGGTCTCGGGCCAGGCCACGATCGAGGTCGCCCACGAGGCCCTGCTCGGGGAGTGGGAACGGCTGGCCAGCTGGATCGACCGCCACCGGGCCGTCCTCCGCCGGCACGGCGTCCTGGTCGCGGCCGCCGAGGAGTGGGAGCTCTCGGGGCACGATCCCGACTACCTCCTCGTTGGCAGCCGGCTTGCCGAGTTCGAGCCGTGGCTGGCAGGAGGCGTCCTCCAGCTGAGCGGCCGGGAGCGGGCGTTCCTCGAGGCCGGGGTGGAGCGTCGCCGGGCCGCCGAGGAGGCAGAGAGGGCCCGCCTTGCCACCCAGCGCCGGTCAGAGCGTCGGGCGCGGTGGCGCTTTGCCGGGCTGGCCGTCGTCGTGTTCCTCCTCGCGGGCGGGCTGACCTACGCGCTCGTCATGGGCCTGACCCGGCCGACGCCGCAGGTCCTCCTGGTCGGGCTGGGCGAGGGCGTCGTGTGGAACCAGGTCGAATCGGGCTTCGATCGGGCGGTGGCCGACTTCGACGTGGTCGGCCGGAAGATCGAGACGCAGGGCGTTGCCGGCGCGCCCGCCGAAGCCGCCCTCGACGGCCAGGCGCGACAGGCTTCCGAGAGCGGCCCGGCGCTGGTCATCGCCTTCGACCTCGTCGACGTCGACGCAGTGGCCCGCGACTTCCCGAGCGTGCGCTACCTGGCCTTCAACTCCTTCCCCGGGGAGATGCCGAACGTCGCCTACGCGTGGTTCCGCGACTGGGAGGGCGCCTTCCTGGCGGGAGCCGCGGCGGCGCGGAAGACGCAGACGAGAACGATCGGGGTCGTCGGCGGGTGGGACTTCGCTCCGATCTGGGGGCTCGTCGCCGGCTACGAGGCGGGAGCTCGCCGGGTGGATCCCGACATCCGGGTGCTGGTCGACTACCTGGCCGGCACCGACGTGAAGTTCGGCCGCTTCGATGATCCGGCCGCCGGCGAGGCGGCCGCCCGGGGGCAGTTCGACCAGGGCGCGGACATCGTCCTCAACGCTGCGGGGACCTCCGGCCTCGGGATCATCCAGGCGGCGGCGGAGATGTCGAGCGAGCGGGGCTCGCAGCTGTGGGCGATCGGCGTCGACAGCGACCAGTACGAGACCGTCTCTCACCTGCCAGGCGTGACCCAGGCCGACGCATGGCGGCCGCACATCCTCACGTCGGTCATCAAGCGCTTCGACGCCGTCGCCTACGATGCCATCGGGGATGTCGCCGCGGGCACATTCTCCACCGACCTGCTGCCCTTCGACCTGGCGTCGGGCCAGGTCGACATCTCGTACAGCGGCGGGTTCATCGACGACCTCAGGTCGAACCTCGATGCGTTCAAGGCGCAGGTCGTCGACGGCGAGATCAAGGTCCCGTGCGTCCCCGACGATCGGCTCGACGTGGTGAGGGCAATGGCCGCCGAGGGCGGTGCGACGCTCGAGGAGGCACTTGCCTTCATGTGTCGGTGACGAGCGCCGGCGAGCCGTAGAGCGCGCATGGAGCGTCGCCAGGGCGCATGTTGAGCGGCCCGGCGGATGGTTCCCCCATCAGATCAGTCGACCGAACAGGTCGGCACAGCGAGAGTCGATGGGAGGACCAGGGTCATGAAGACGCAGCTCAAGACTCGATCGAGGATGCTCGGCCTGCTCGAGGCTGCGCTGCTCGGCGCGGTGCTGGCGGCGATCGTGGCCATCGGTGCCGATCGAGCGCGGCCGCCGGAGGCGGGCATGCAGGCGTGGTCCGATCGCCTCCAGGCCCAGGCGGAGACGTACCGGCAGGTGCGCATGTGGCAGGCCTGGACCGGACGCCTGAACGGTCCGGCCGAGGAACGGGTGTCGGCTGCGTACGCCGCACGCCTGACGGCGCTCGCCCGGGAGCGGGCGGACGAGGCCTACGCCGCTCGCCTGGCGGCGCTCGCCCAGGACCGCACGTGGGACGCCTGGACGGCCCGTCTCAACGGCCTCGCCGAGGCGTACGTCGCCAACCGATGAGCGAGGCATATCCCGCGGTCAGCCGCGATCACCGGCCGGCGGGTCCAAGGATCCGCCGGCCGGTCGCCATCCCGCCGGTCAGCCCTTCCGCGCGTGGAGAACGACCCGGAGCACCGACGGGCGGACCTCGGCCTCGAACGCCCCGGCCCCGACCACGTCCCCGTCGATCTCGACCGGCTGGGGCGGATCCGACCACAGCCGGATCGAGCGCCCCCTGATCCGCGCGCCCCAGTCGGCGACCGCCGTGTCCTCGGCGCCGCGCACGAGGTGGAGCAGCCCGGAGCGGAGGCCGCCGATCGGGCCGGCGCCGCGCACGACCAGCACGTCGAGCAGTCCGTCGGCTGGATCGACGGCCAGGCGCGGGCCGAGCAGCCCCGGCAGCAGCTGGCCGGCGTTGGCGACCAGGACGGCCAGGGCCGCCGTCTCGTGCCGGGTCCCGTCGATCTCGAGGGCAACCTCGAACGGCCGGGCACGGTGCAGCTGGCGCAGGCCCGTGGCGAAGTAGGCCGCGGTTCCCAGGCGACGCTTGGCCGTGCCGCCCGTGCCGGCCATCACCCGCGCATCGAACCCGGTGCCCATCGCCACGAGCATCGTCGACGGCGGCGCCGGGCGCCACTCCGCGCCGGGCAGCGGCCGGACGAGGCCGAGATCCAGCGACCTGGTTGTCCCGGCGGCGATCGCCCGGACCGCCTCCTCTGGGGCGCCGGGGATGCCGACCGAAGCCGCGAAGAGGTTGGCCGTCCCGGCCGGCACGATCCCGAGCGGCACCCCCGTGCCGGCGAGCGCCGCGGCGGCCTCCCGCTGGCTGCCGTCACCCCCGAGCACGACGACGAGCGGAGCCCCTGCGGCGATCGCGTCGGCCACCGTGGTGCGCAGTGCCCCGGGGTGGTCGAGCTCGACCGCCACGGCATCGCCGCCCGTCCTGCCGCGGGCGGCGGCAAGGGCCAGGCGAACAAGCGCCTCGCGCCGTTCCGGATCGTGGATACGCGACGCGCCGCGAATGACCGCGACCAGCGCCGGAGCGCCACGGGGCGCCGGTGCGGCCACAGGCGTGGGCTCGCCCACGGGCGCGGGTGCGCCCCCGGTCCCGGACGCGAGCGAAGGCGCCGGCGCGCCACCAGCTGGGTGGCTGGGCATGCTCGTCTCGCTCGTGCCTCCGCCGGGCTACGTCTGCGCTGGCACCGTGGGAGACGGGTCCTCGTCGCCGGCGACCTGTCCCGAGGGCCCCTGCCAGCGCAGGAGCCAGATGCCGGCCACCAGGGCCGCGACCGCGATCATGGCCAGCCAGGCGAAGAGCAGCGCGGCCGCCACTGCCAGGATCCTCGTCGACGACACCAGGGCGTCGTCCAGCCCGAGGCCCTCGAGCTGGCGGCCGACGTCGCCCAGCCGGGCGGCCAGCACCTCCAGGCCGTCGGCGACGGCCGGTGCCTGGCCGGCGAGCGAGGAGAGGCTGCCGCCGAGCTGCTCCACGTTGGCAGCGAGGTCGTTCGCGCTCGTCGAGAGCTGGGACAGCGGCCCTGCCAGCCCAGCCAGCGGCGACTGGCCGAGGATGGAGATGGTCCCCGCCGCCTGGGCAACCCCGGCCGCCCCGGTCGCGACGTTGCGGACCAGGTCCGCGGCCTGCTGGGTCGTCGACGCGGCCGCCGCCAGCCCGGTCTCGGTGGTGGAGGCCGCCAACGCGGCCCGCTCGAGGGCGACCGAGGCGGCGTCGAGCGAGTAGACGATCGAGTCGCGGGTCGCGTCGATGCGCTCGGCGGCGGGCTGGACCCGCGTGGCGGTCGTCAGCGCAGCCCAGGTCGCGACCAGGGCGATGAGCAGGCCAACCAGGCCATAGACGACGAGGATGACGCCGAGGGGCCTGCGGCGGCGGGCAAGGGATGCGGCCATGGTCGTATTCCTCCGTCGAGCCGCGGGCCGCGCTGCCAGGATGGATCGCTGTCGGCCGGCCGGGGCGGCGTCCTCGGCGGTGAGGGTAGCGCGACGCCCGGATCGCGTCCTAGACTCGGCGCAGCATCCAGGCTCGCCAACAGAGCGGAGGACGTCGGTGCTCTCTGAGCAGGCCCCGCATCGCCTGGCGATTGTGCTCGGGCTCGCGCTGATCCTGGTTGGCGCTGGGCTCCTCCTCGGCTGGACGGTCGAGATCGACATCGGCTGGCCGGCCTGGATCATCGGGCCCGGGCTGGTGATCTTCGTGCTCGCCTTCGTCGTCAGGGGATCCGCCGGCGCCGGGCTGGCGGTCGCCGGGTCGGTCGTCACCGCCGTCGGGGTGATCCTCGCGATCCAGGAGGTGACCGACACGTGGGCGAGCTGGGCGTATGCCTGGGCCCTGGTCGCCCCGGGCGCCGTCGGCGCCGGGCTGCTGCTGTACGGCCTGTGGACGCGCGATCACGAGATGGCACGGGGCGGCTTCGGAGCGATGGTCGCCGGCCTCGTCATCTTCGGCCTCGGCTTCGCCTTCTTCGAGGGCGTCATCGGGCTCAACGACCTCAGCGGCCCGGTCGCGGACCTGATCGTGCCGGCCTGCCTCGTCGGCCTGGGTGCGCTGCTGATCCTGGTCGCGCTCCGGCCGCGCGGCGCCGGGGCGGCTCGTCCCGGGCATGGTGGCCCGTCGAGCGGCGCCGCGTTCACCGCGGGCTCAGCCGGGATGGCCGGGGCCCGGACAAGCGGCGCGGGCCCCGCCGGGCGTCAGGGCGCGGTGGCGGGCGGGCCTGGTGCCAGGTTCGAGACGCTCGACCTGCCCCTCGATGCCGGCGTCGCCGAGGCGACGGTGGAGGTGTCGTTCGGGGCAGGCCGGCTGGAGGTCGGGCAGGCCGTGGCGGGACGCCTCGTCGACGGCGAGTACGGCGGCGGCGTGATCGTCCAGCAGAAGGGCGCCGGCCACGTCCGGCTGTCGCCTCCCAACCGCTGGGATCTGCGCTTCGACCGGGCCCCGTTCGACTGGGATGTCGGGCTCGCGACCGAGATCCCGGTCCGGCTGGCGCTCGAGATCGGGGCAGCCGACGTCATCGCCGACCTCGGCGCACTGCGGGTGCCGGAGCTCCGGATCCGCTCCGGCGCCGCCCAGGTCAGGGTGCTGCTCCCGCGCGCCGGGCTGACCCGGGTCGACGCGGAGGGCGGGGCGGCCAGCCTCTCGTTCGCCATCGCGCCGGGCGTGGCGGCCCGGATCCGCTCGAACATGGCCCTGGGCAGCGTCGCGGTCGACGAGGCGAGGTTCCCCCGCCAGGCGCCCGGGCTGTGGGCATCGGCTGGCGCAGACACGGCCACCGACCGGGTGGAGCTCGAGCTCCGGGGCGGGCTGGGCTCCGTCTCCGTCGGCTGATCGGCGGGGCAGCCTGGTGCGCGCCCTCGTCCTGGGCCGGCCGGCCCCCGTCGCGGCAGGCCCGCTCCGCGAGGCCGATGTCCCCGACCCGATCCCGGGGCGTGGAGAGCTGGTGGTCCGCGTCGCCGCCTGCGCCGTCTGCCGCACCGATCTCCAGATCTGCGAGGGCGACCTCGCCCCCCGGCGACTGCCGACGATCCCGGGCCACCAGGTCGTCGGCCGGGTGGAAGCCGTCGGGCCGGTCGTGACCGGCTGGTCGGTCGGCGACCGGGCCGCGATCGGCTGGCTGGCGGGAGCGTGCGGCACCTGCCGCGCCTGCACGGCGGGGCGCGAGAACCTCTGCCCGGACGCGCGCTTCACCGGCTGGGATCGCGACGGCGGTTTCGCCGAACGGGTGGCGATACGGGCCGACTTCGCCCTGCGCCTGCCCGACGGGTTCGCCGACCTCGATGCCGCTCCGCTCCTGTGCGGCGGGGTGATCGGCTACCGCTCGCTGCTCGTCAGCGGCATCCGGCCAGGCGGGCGGCTGGGCCTGTACGGCTTCGGCGCGTCGGCCCTGCTGGCCATCCAGGTGGCCCGCCACTGGGGCTGCGAGGTGTTCGTGGCCACCCGGTCCGAGCGCGAGCGAGCCCGGGCGCTGGCCCTCGGGGCAGCCTGGGCGGGTGGCTACGACGAGCGTCCGCCGGCCCCGCTGGACGCGGCCATCACCTTCGCCCCTGCCGGCTCGGTGGTGGTGGCTGCCCTCCGGGCGCTCGACCGGGGCGGCACCGTGGCCATCAACGCCATCCACCTCGACCGCGTCCCGGAGCTCGCCTACGAGGACCTGTGGTGGGAGCGCTCGATCCGGAGCGTGGCCAACTACACCCGTGCCGATGCCCGCGCTTTCCTGGCCCTGGCGGCGGAGATCCCGGTCCGCACCGAGATCGAGGTGCACCCCCTGGAGGCCGGCAACCTGGCGCTGGCCCGGCTGGCGTCGGGAGAGGTGGCCGGGGCGGCAGTCCTCGTGCCGGGCGGCTGAACACCGGCGTAGCGACGACCGCTCGAGGCGCGCCCGCTGGCGCGGCGATCGCTCGCCGGTGCCCGGTCGCCTCCCCTACGTCGTCCGGGCGATCGGGGCGACGACGGCGGCCGTCAGCCGCACAAGGTCGCCCGGCTCGATCTCCAGCTGGAGCCCGCGCCGGCCGGCCGAGACGTGGACCGTGGGCCAGTCCCGGGCGCTCTCGTCGAGGACGGCCGGCAGCGGCCGGCGGATCCCGAGGGGGCTGATGCCGCCGGTGACGTAGCCGGTCGCCCGCTCAGCCTCGGCGGGCGTCGCCATGACCGCCCGCCGGCCGGCGGCGGCGGCAGCCAGCGCGCGCAGGTCGAGCTCGCCGGCCACCGGCACGATCCCCAGGACGAGCCGCCCGCCGTCCACCGCCGCGACCAGCGTCTTGAACACGCGCCGCGGGTCCACACCGAGGGCGGCGGCCGCGTCCGCGCCCCAGGCCGGCCGCCGGTCGTGCCCTCCCGCACCGCCCACGGGCGGCTCGTACTCGTGGACCGTCACCGCCACGCCGGCCGCCCGGGCGGCGGCGATCGCCCGGGTCGACTCGCCCCGGCTCACTCGAACTCGTCCAGGTGGCGGAGCACGAGGATCAGCGACAGGGCGTACAGCCCGGTCAGGCTGAGGAACGGCCAGGCGATCCGCAGCCCGATGGGAAAGACCGTCAGCACCGCCGCCGCCAGGAGCACCGTGGCGACCAGCGGCCACAGGCGCCGGGCGATCATCAGGCCGCCGACGATGAAGTGGATGGCGGCCAGGGCGAGCCCCACCGGGACAACCAGCAGGAAGAAGGCGAAGGTCGAGGTGTTGTCGCCGGCCCAGCCCGGCGAGTCGATCAGGTCGAGCGTCCCGGCGACGACCAGGAAGGTGGCCGGCAGGAGCACGACCACGATGACAATGCCGACCGCCCCGATCAGCCGGCCGCAGGCCGTGAGGGCCGCGGACGGCTCGGGCTGCAGGCCGGGCTCCGGCTCGCTCACCGGCCGCGACCGGAGCCGGGCGGGCGGGTGGCCTCGAGGGCCGGCGCCGGAAGGACGCCGTCCGCGAGCCGGGCCGGGAGGTGACGACGAACGGTCAGCGGGCCGGCCTCAGTACCGCTCGGGAATGAATGTCTGATCCTCCATCGGCGGCCGCACGTAGCCGGTCTCCTTCTGGCGCACGGGCAGGATGATCGGCTCGGGGGTGAGGTCCTCGTAGGGCACGAGCGAGAGGAGGTGGCTGATGACGTTCAGGCGGGCTCGCTTCTTGTCGTCGGAGCGGACCACCCACCACGGCGCCTGCTTGATGTCCGTGTGGGCAAACATCTCGTCCTTCGCCTTGCTGTAGTCCATCCAGCGGGCCCGGCTCTGGACGTCCATCGGCGACAGCTTCCAGCGCTTCGTCGGGTCGGCGAGACGGTCCTGGAAGCGCCGCTCCTGCTCCTCGTCGCTGACGCTGAACCAGTACTTCACGAGGATGATCCCCGAGCGGACGAGCATCCGCTCGAACTCTGGGCAGGACCGAAGGAACTCCTGGTACTCGTCCTCGGTGCAGAAGCCCATCACCCGCTCGACCCCGGCCCGGTTGTACCAGCTGCGGTCGAAGAGGACGACCTCGCCGGCGGCCGGCAGGTGAGCGATGTAGCGCTGGAAGTACCACTGGGTCCGCTCGCGCTCGGTCGGCGCCGGCAGGGCGACGACACGGGAGTAGCGAGGCTGCAGCGGCTCGGTGATCCGCTTGATCGCGCCGCCCTTGCCGGCCGCGTCGCGCCCTTCGAAGAGAACGACGAGCTTCAGGCCCTGCGCCTTGATCCATTCCTGCCACTTCACCAGCTCGATGTAGAGCCGGCGCAGCTCGTCCTCGTACTCCTTCTTGCCGAGGCGCCGCGGCGCAGGCTCCGGCAGCGGCTCGGCCGGCGTGGCGTCGAGCGCGGTTGCCGGGATCCGCAGGTGGGCCCGCTCCGGCCGGAGGTTCCGGCCGTGGCGCACGGCCGGCCGGGCGGGTTCGCGGGGCGGTTGGCCGTCGCTCTTCTGCCTTGCCATCGGTCATCTCCTCACCGGTCGGGCGGCCTTGCGGCCCCCTGGAACGCCGGCTCGATTATGCTGCACGGAGGTGACATCATTTGATTCGCTCGGGCTCCCCCCCGAGCTTCTGCGTGCCGTGGCCGATGAAGGCTACGCAAACCCGACCCCCATCCAGGCCCAGGCGATCCCGCTCGTGCTGGCAGGCCGGGATGTGCTCGCCGCGGCCCAGACCGGGACCGGCAAGACCGCCGCCTTCGTCCTCCCGATCCTCGAGCGGCTGCGGGCGGGCTCGAACGCCTCCTACTCCCCTGCCCGGCATCCCGTCCGGGCGCTCGTCCTGACGCCGACCCGCGAGCTGGCGATGCAGGTGGGGGCGATGACAACCGCATACGGCCGCCACCTCGCGCTCCGCAGCGCGGTCGTCCACGGCGGGGTGCCCGTCGGGCCGCAGGTGAAAGAGCTGCTCCGCGGCGTCGAGATCCTCGTGGCGACGCCCGGGCGGCTGCTCGATCTCGTCGGCCAGCGGGCGGTGAGCCTGAGCCGGGTCGAGTTGCTCGTGCTCGACGAGGCCGACCGGATGCTCGACATGGGCTTCCTGCCCGACATCGATCGGATCATGGCCTTGCTGCCGCCCCGCCGCCAGACGCTGCTCTTCTCGGCCACGCTCGATGACGAGGTCAGGCGCCTCGCGACGGCGTTCATGCACGCGCCGGCAACGGTCGAGGTGGCTCCGCCCAACCGGCCCGCCGAGGCCGTCCGGGAGGTTCTCTACCCCGTCGATCGAGAGCGGAAGCTGGCCCTCTTCGAGCACCTCGTGCGGCGCCACGACTTCCGCCAGGTCCTCGTCTTCACCCGGACGAAGGTGGCCGCGTCCCGGCTGGCGGCCGATCTCGACCGCGACGGCTTCCGGGCGGTCGCCATCCACTCCGACCGGACGCAGGTCGACCGGACCCGGGCCCTGGCCGACTTCAAGGCCGGATCGATCGACATCCTCGTCGCCACCGACGTCGCCTCGCGGGGGCTCGACATCGAGGAGCTACCGCTCGTCGTCAACTTCGAGCTGCCACTGAAGCCCGAGGACTACGTCCACCGGGTGGGCAGGACCGGGCGGGCCGGATTGGCCGGGCTTGCGATCTCGTTTGCCTGCGTCGACGAGGTCGATCTGCTGCGGGGGATACAGGGCCTCCTCCGGCGGGCGATCCCCTGGCAGGTGGAAGACGGGTTCGAGCCGGACCGGAACGCCGAGCCGCGGCCGATCCGTGGCCTGGGCGGATCCGGACGGGGTCCGGCCGAGGGCGGCCGATCACCCAACCCGGCCCACCGGCACAAGTCGGACCGCCTCCACACGGGGTTCTCGCCCGGGCGTCACCGGCACCGGAGCCCATCGCATCGGCCCGGGTAGGCCCGGCTCGCCGAACCGCCGCGCGTCAGGGATCCTCGGCTGAGACCGGCGGATGCGCGCGGGCCACCCTGCGGAGAGCGTAGATCCCCAGCGCGGTCACGCTGAGGCCCGCCAGCAGCGTCGTCCCACCTCCGTCGGCCGGTCGTGGCGCCGACGGGACGCCCGCGGGGGGGTGGCCGGTGCCCGGCAGGTCCGTGCGAGCAGGTGGGTGCGGGCCGGCCGGCGTGGTCTCGCCCGAGGCGATCGGCGGCGATGGCTCGGTCGTGGCGGCCGGGAGTTCCTGCCCGCCCCCCGGCGACGCGGCCGGTGAGTGGACGACCGCTGGCCGCGCCGAGGCGGTCGGCCGAGGGGTGGACCTGATCGTTGGTGCCGGCGTCGGCTTCGGGGTCGGCCTGGGCGTGGGCTTCGGGGTCGGCTTCGGCGTCGGCTTCGGGGTCGGCCTGGGCGTGGGCTTCGGCGTCGGCTTCGGGGTCGGCCTGGGCGTGGGTTCAGCGGTCGGCCTGGGAGTTGGGGTGGCCGCTGGCGTCGCGGTCGGCTTCGGCCGGTCGGCGGCGGCGTCGACCGGCATCGCACGCGGAGCGACCACGGCCTTCGCCGGAGATGCGGACAGTCCCCCGGCGACCGAGGCAGCCGTCCAGACGAGGACAATCGGGAGCAGGCTCAGCACAACCCGGGCTCGGCCACCCCGGCAGCGATGCGCACGCTGCGACATTCCCGTCGTCTCTCCGCCAGTCACGAACGTCGACACGCCGCCACGCTACGGTCGGCCTGGACGGCCGCCCATCAGCCAGAGGTCCCGGGCACGAGCTCGCCCTGGTACCGGAAGTACCTGCTGCGGACGTACCACCGACTGGCGGTCCGAGGCACCACCGCCGGTGACACTGGGACGGATGAGCGCACAGGCGACGAGCCCGGTGCCCGGTGAGCTGACGGCCGCCTCGGACGC
>JAGDMV010000046.1 GCA_017860675.1 Chloroflexota bacterium | reverse complement strand
GGTCGTCCGGGTCGTCGACGCCGACGGTCCGGCGATCATCGAGCTGGCCCTCCACCGGCCGAGCCTCGACGACGTCTTCCTGGCCCTCACCGGACGGACCGCGGAGCCCGCTGCCGCCGACGAGAAGACCGGCGCGAGCGCGCGCCCGCGGCGCGGCCGGTTCGGCCGGCCGGAGAAGGAGGCCGCCGCATGAGCGCCGCCGTCACGGCCCCGGCCCCGCTCGGCCCGTTCGTCCCCGTCGCCCGCCGGTCCCCGGCGTGGATCCTGGGCGACTCCCTCACGATCGCCTGGCGGACGATGCTGGCGGTCATCCGCAACCCGCAGCTGCTGGTGATCGACACCATCACGCCGATCATGTTCGTGCTGCTGTTCGCGGTCGTCTTCGGCGGCGCGATCCGCACCCCGGGCTTCGACTACATCACCTTCCTGATGCCGGGGATCTTCGTCCAGACCGTGGTCTTCGGCGGGACCAGCACGGCGGTCGGCCTGGCCGAGGACCTGCAGAAGGGGATCGTCGACCGCTTCCGCTCGCTGCCGATGGCGCCTTCGGCGGTGCTCATCGGCAAGACCGCCGCCGACCTCCTCCGGAATGCCTACACGGTGCTGGTCATGACCCTCGTCGGCTTCCTGATCGGCTTCCGCTTCAGCGGGACCGTCTGGGAGTTCGGCCTCGCCCTCGTGCTCGTGGTCTTCTTCGGCTACGCGATCAGCTGGCTGTCGGCCAACGTCGGTCTGCGCGCGAAGTCGGCCCAGGCCGCGCAGGGCGCAATCTTCCTGCCGGTCTTCCCGCTGACCTTCCTCAGCTCGGCGTTCGTCCCGGTCGCGACCATGCCGGAGTGGCTGCAGCCGATCGCCGAGGCCAACCCGGTCACCGTCGTGGTCAACGCGGCGCGCGGCCTGATCATCGGCATGCCTGATGCCGCGACGATCGCGCTCGCCGCGGCCTGGATCATCGGCCTCGTCGCGGTCTTCG
Source organism: Chloroflexota bacterium (assembly GCA_017860675.1). GTDB lineage: Bacteria > Chloroflexota > Limnocylindria > Limnocylindrales > CSP1-4 > CTSoil-043. Next base: position 10,309 of record JAGDMV010000046.1, on the reverse strand, counting down.
CCCCGCTGGCGATCTGGACGTACCGCCGGAAGGGGTAGCGGGCGTCAGGGGGTAGCGGCCGGTCAGGGCCCCGACTGTGACCCGCCGGGCGCCACGTCGCGGACACCGGCGTCTCCGCGGGCCGCCGGCCGGATGCCCGTTCGAGCAGACGGCTCCGGCCCGGTCCGGGGTGCTGCCCCAGCGCCCGGCACGGTCCCGACATGGATGGTGACCATCCCGCCCGACATGCCGGCCCAGCGGACGTCGGCAAGACCGGCCTCGGCCATGATCATGGCGATGCGCTCGGGCGCGGGGTAGGACCAGACGCTGCGGACCAGGTACGCGTAGGCCTCGCCCTGGCCGGCCAGGCGGCCGATCAGCGGGACCGCATGGTCGAACCAGGCCGCGAGGAGGCGGGCGAGGCGACTCCGCGGCCGGGAAATCTCAAGGCAGACCACGCGGCCGCCGGGCCGCACCACGCGCTGCATCTCGGCGAAGCCGGCCCGGTAATCAGGCAGGTTCCGCATCCCGAAGGCGATCGTGGCCGCGTCGAAGGAGGCGTCGGGGGCCGGCAGGGCGAGGGCATCGCCGACCACGAAGCTCAGCCCGGGTCGACCGGCGAAGGTTCGCTCTGCCCGTCCGATCATCCGCGGCGACAGATCGACGCCCAGGACACGGCCGCCGGGCTGGGCTCGGCGCCACAGGGCGGCCGCCACCTTGCCGGTACCGGTCGCCACGTCGATCGCCGCCATGCCCGGCCTGATCCGGGTGGCCCCGACCGCACGTCGTCGCCAGCGTGGCTCCTGGAAGCCGGAGATGACGGCGTTCATCGGGTCGTACACGGCGGCGATGCGGTCGAACATCGCCCCGACCTCCGCCGGCGCGGCGGCGTTGCCCCGCTCGGTCGAGCGCCCCGAGGGTGTCGCGCCCCGCGCTGCGGACCGCCGGCTCATGCCGGCTCCTCGCGGGCGCCGTACGCCCCCGCACCGGGCGCGGCCTCCTCCCGGGCGCCGTATGCCCCCGTGCGGGGCGCAGCAGCCAGCGGCAGCAGGCCGCACGTCACCAGCGCCTCGCGGACCGCAGCCCCCACCGCGACGGGCTCGCCGATCGGAGCCGTGTGCCGCAGGCCGGCCAGGTCGACACGACGCAGGCCCGGGATCCGGGCCGCGAGACCGGCCGCGATCGGTCGGTAGAACGGCTCGGAGGCAGAGCCGAGCAGGACCACGACCGGGCACGTGATCACGGCGAGCCCGTCCGGGTCCAGGCCGGTCAGCCCCGCGTCCGCAAGTGCGCCGCCTCCTTCGCGGGCGAGGAACGCACGCGTCCGCTCGGGCAGACCCGCCCAGGAACCCGTCCCGCCGACGCCGTCGACGAACACCTCGGCGGCGGCTGCCGGCCCGCCGCCCGCGAACGCCGCGCTCGTGGCTCGTGCCAGGCGGGCGAACGCCGCCTGGACCGCGGGCTCGGCGACGGGACCGTACGGCGGCTCATAGGCGACGACCCCGGCCACCCGATCGGGAAGGCGCGCCGCCGCCTCGATCGCAAGCGCGCCACCGAAGCTGTGGCCGATGAGGATCGGCCGCTCGATCCCCTCCGCGTCCAGCAGCGCGACGAGGTCCGCCAGGTGCTCGTCCATGGTCACCGGCCGGGGCCGGGCAAGGCGTCGCTCGCCGCTGCCGCGGCGGTCCGGGGCGAAGACGCGGCAGTCGCCGGCCGCGGCAAGCGTCCTGGCCAGCGGGCCGAGCTGCCGTCCCGTTGACAGGGTCGCGTGGAGCAGGACGAGCGCCGGGACCAGCCGGTCGCGGAGCGCCCGGCGGCGGAGCTTGCCCGAGCCCGTCCGTGGCAGGCCGTCGAGGCGGGCGAACGCCGCCGGAACCTTGGCCGGAGCGAGCCGCTCGCGGCACCAGGCGCGGAGCGCATCGTCGGTCGGCTGGACCGGGCCGGGCCGCATGACGAGCCCGGCCACGGGGACGGCACCCCAGGCTTCGTCTGGGCGGGCGACGACCCCGGCGTCGGCGACGGCGGGGTGTGCCGCCAGCACCTCCTCCACCTCGGCCGGGTAGACGTTCTCGCCGCCCGAGACGATCAGGTCCTGGCGCCGATCGGCCACGTACAGGCGGCCATCGGCGTCCAGCCGGCCGAGGTCACCCGTTCGCAGCCAGCCGTCGGCGGTCAAGGCCGCGGCCGTCTCGGCCGGGCGGCCGAGGTAGCCACCGAAGACCGCCGGCGTGAGGACCTCGATCTCCCCCACTCCGGCCGCCCCGGCCGTGCCGAGCCGGACCCGGACGCCGGGCAGCGCCCGGCCGGCCGAGGCCGGGAAACGGGCGGCCTCCACGGTCTCGAGCGCGGTCACCCCGGAGCCCGCCTCGGTGAGGCCATAGGTCGGGATCACCGGCCAGCCGGCGGCGACGGCCCGCGACACGAGATCGACCGGGACGGGCGCACCACCGAGCAGGAGGGCGCGCAGGCCGGCGGGCGGGCCGCCGGCGTCGGCCGCATCGAGCAGCCGGGCGAGCTGAGCCGGAACGAGCGACACGTGGCTCGGCGCGCCTGCCACGGAGAGGGCCGCCAGCACCCGCCGCGCGTCGAAACCGGCCTCGATCCAGAGTGGCACCCCGGCGCCGAAGGCGCGCCACGCCACCCCGAGCCCGGCCACGTGGTCGAGCCCGAGGCAGAGGAGCCATCCGTCGGCCTGCGGCAGCGCCGCAGCCCAGGCCCTCGCGCTGGCAGCCAGCGCCTCGTGCGACAGGAGAGCAGCCCTCGGGCGCCCGGTCGTGCCCGAGGTGAGGATGGCGACCGCCGGCTCCGACGGCCGAAGCGGCGGGAGGGAGCGTAAGACCGCCGTCGCCTCGTCGGCCGCGGCGGCCCCGGGCTCCCTCGCGACCAGGTCAGCGTGCGCCAGGGCGGGCATGCCGTGCCCGCGGGCCGTCGCCACGAGGCCCGGGTCGCCCACGACCAGCCCGGCCGATGTCTCTGCCAGCGCGACCCCGACCTCGCGCCGCGTGAGCCGGGTCCCGAGCGGGACGGCCACTGCCCCGGTCCGGGCGATCGCCACCAGCGCCACGAGCGCCTCGGCCGACGGCTCGGCCAGCATGGCCACCCGGTCACCCGGCATGACGCCACGGTCGATGAGCCCGGTCGCGGCGACATCGGCCGCCCGATCGAGCTCGGCGTAGGCATGGTCGCCTCGAGCGTCGCGCACGGCGAGCGCGCCCGGCCGCGCGGACGCGTGACGGCGGAGGTCAGCGGCGAGGACAGGGCCGAGGCTCACCCGGCAGCCTCGACCGTCTCCGCCCGAAAGCGGCGGACCGCCCGCTCGTCGAGGGCAACGCCCAGGCCGCCGGTCCCCTCCCCGCCCGGGGCGCTGAGCCTCCCGCCGTCGACGACGAGCGGCGCCCGCACCAGGTCGTGCTCGAGCAGGCCGGCGGTCGCGAGACCGTGGGGCAGCGCGGCCGCCCGGCCCCGCCAGGTCACGGCGGGGAGCGCGGCGGCCGCCACGCGGGCGGCAGCGACCCCGACCCCGGTCTCGAACAGCGTGCTGAGGACGACGGGCACGCCCCGCGGCGCGGCCGCAGCCGCGATCTCCGCAACTGCGACGGGGCCGCCGACGCGGGCCGGCTTGACCACGATGACGTCGACTGCACCGGCCGCCAGCAGGCTCCGCACCGCCGCCGGGGACCCCGCGGCCTCGTCGGCGGCGATCGGGACGGCGACGCGCGAGCGGAGGTCGGCCGCCCCGGCGATGTCGTCGGCCGGCAACGGCTGCTCCACGTACTCGACGTCGAAGCGGGCCACCGCCTCGAGCCGGTCCTCCGCCGTGGGCAGGTCCCAGGCCCCGTTGACGTCGAGGCGGAGACGGATGGCCGGCCCCACGGCGGAGCGGATCGCCCGTACCCGGGCCACGAGGTCCTCAGTCTCGCGCTCCGCGCCTGCCTTGAGCTTCAAAGTGGTGAAGCCGGCCTCGATCGCCTGGAGGGCGGCCTCGGCACCGGCCCGCGGCCCACCGAAGGAGATCGTCCCGTTCACCGGCACGGCCAGCCGGTCCGGCTCGAGCGCCAGGTCCAGCCGGGCCCCGTCGAGGGCGGCGAGGAAGGCGCGACCGACCCCGCCCAGGAGGCCCAGCTCGGCGGCGTCGGGCAGATCGCCCTCGCGCGCCCGGCCGGCGGTCTCGCGGATCGCCCGCGCGAGGATCGTCTCCTCCACCTCGGTGGCGTCTGGCTCGAGCACGGCTTCGCCCAGGCCGACCCGTCCGTCCGCAGCCTCGAGCCGCACGATCCATGCCTCGCGGTGGAGCCACATGCCGGTCGCGGTGGCGAACGGCCGGCGGAACGGGACCCGCACCCGCACCGCGGACATGCCCCGCACCTGGACACGGTCGAGCAGGGCCCGGAGCGCGGCCGGATCGCCGGGGTGCGCGCTGCGCGCTGGATCGGTCACGGCCGCCGATCCCCGAGGGCGAGGGCGATGGCGAAGGCCAGGGCGAAGACCAGCGAGACCCGGGCCGTGCCCTTCAGCGCCAGGTTGAGGTCCCGCCGGTCACCGAACCGGCGAACGGTGCGGAGCGGCCCGGCAGCCAGCGGCGCGGTGGCCAGCGGCAGCAGCTGGGCCATGCCGAGCCCGGCCAGGAGCAGCCCGGCCGGGATCGCGTAGGCACCGACGACGAGGAGCGTGTACTCGACCTTCGTCCAGTGCTCGCCCAGCAGCACCGCCAGGGTCCGCTTGCCCGTCGCCCGGTCCGTCGGGATGTCGCGCAGGTTGTTGACGACCAGGATCGCGGTCACCAGCGCCCCGATCGGCACGGCCGCGACGAAGAAGAGCGGCTCGAGCCGGCCGGCCTGGAGATAGGCGGTCCCGACGACGGCCACGAGGCCGAAGAAGACGAAGACGAAGACCTCGCCCAGGGCCCGGTAGCCGTACGGCCAGGGGCCGCCCGTGTAGGCCAGGGCGGCGACCACGGCGAGCAACCCGAGGACGAGGATGACCCAGCCCCCGACGAACACGAGCCACAGCCCGACCAGGCCCGCCAGCCCGATCACGACGGCGATCGCGACCTCGAGCTGGCGCTCGGACACCAGGCGCGACGCGGCCACCCGGGTCGGCCCCACCCGGTCGGGCGTGTCGGTGCCACGCCGGAAGTCGGACAGGTCGTTGCCGAGATTGGCCAGCACCTGCAGCAGCAGGGCGACCGCCAGGCAGGCGAGGGCCGTGTCGAGCCGGAACGGAGCCCCCACCGCGAGGGCCGCGCCGATCCCGGCCACGACCCCGCTCGTCGCGGCCGGCAGGGTGGCCGGCCTGATCGCCAGCAGCCAGGTGCGGAGGGCGGTCGGCCTCTGAGCCGCGGCGGGCTGGGCGGCCATCGTCAGGGGCGCCGCGGGTACGTGCCGAAGTCCGGCGCCCGCTTCTCGAGGAAGGCGCGCGAGCCTTCGTGGGCCTCGTCCGTCGTGTAGAACAGGCCAGTCGCGTTGCCGGCGAACTCCTGGAGCCCGGCCAGCCCGTCGGTGGCGACGAGGAAGGCAGACTTGAGGAAGCGGATCGCCGTCGGGCTCATCTGCAGGATCTCGTCGGCCCAGGCGACGCCCTCCGCCTCCAGGTCGGCGAGCGGCACGACCTTGTTGACCAGGCCCATCGCCAGGGCCTCCGAGGCCGTGTACTGGCGGCAGAGGAACCAGATCTCCTTGGCCCGCTTGTCGCCGACGAGGCGCGCCAGCAGCCCGATGCCGAAGCCCGCGTCGAAGCTGCCCACCCGCGGCCCGACCTGGCCGAAGACCGCGTTCTCGGAGGCGATCGACAGGTCGCAGACGACGTGGAGCACGTGCCCGCCGCCGATGGCGTAGCCGTTCACCAGGGCGATCACGGGCACGGGCAGCGAGCGGATCTGGCGCTGCAGGTCGAGCACGTTCAACCGGGCCAGGCCGTCCGAGCCGACGTAGCCGCCGCGGCCCTTGTAGCGCTGGTCGCCGCCCGAGCAGAAGGCCAGCTCGCCCGCCCCGGTCAGGAGCACGCAGCCGATCGACGCGTCGTCCCGGATCCGGGCGAAAGCGTCGATCAGCTCGGTGACCGTCTCCGGGCGGAAGGCGTTGCGGACCTCCGGCCGGTCGATCGTCACCTTGGCGATCCCCGTCCCGGAGTGCTCGTAGCGGATGTCGCGGTACTCCCCCGCAGGAGTCCAGGTGACGGGCGTGGTCATGGCGCGGCCTCCGTGAGGAAGTCAAGGACAAGGGCATGGAAGCGGTCGGGCCGCTCGAGATGGGGGGCGTGACCGGCCCCGGCCACCGTCGCGAGGCGGGCCCCCGGGATGGCGGCGGCGACAGCCTCCGCCCGGGCCCGGACCGGGTCGTCCGCGCCGACGATCACCAGGACCGGCGCCCGGACCTCGACGAGCCGGTCGTGGAGCGGCTCCATGGCGCCCTGGCCGGCGTAGAGGAGCGACGCGGCCAGGCCGAGCGGCGTGTTCGCCCGGCGGATCGCACGCTGGCTCTCGCGTGCCGCGGCCGGCAGGGCGGCTTCGCCGGCGAGGACCGGCTCGGCCTCCCAGCGCTCGGCGAACGCCTCGATCCCCTCCTCGACCACCAGTCGCGCTCGCTCGGTGTCGAGAGCCACGCGCGACTCGCGTGCCGCCGGGTCGACGATTCCGGCCGACGGCGCCTCGAGCACGAGCCGGCCGATCACCTCCGGGTGCACGATCGCCAGCCGAAGCGCCACCCGGGCACCCAGCGAGTAGCCGACCACGTCGACGCGCGAGGCGCCCAGCCGCCGGAGGATCGTGGCCAGGTCGTCGGCAGTCCGCTCGACCGATGCGCGCGACCTGCCGGCGTCCTTCGGGCCGTTCGCCACGGGCCGGCCGGCCCGGCCGGTTCCCGGCGCCGGCTCGGCCGCCGCCCAGCCGGTTCCGCCGTGACCCGGCAGGTCGGGGACGATCGCCCGGAAACGCTCGCCAAGCCCGGCGACGCCGGCCCACGACAGGCCGCTCCCGCTGAAGCCGTGGAGGAGGAGGACCGGCTGCCCGCGACCGGTCACGCGCACCGTCCAGGGCATGCCGTGGACCTGCATCCGCAGGCGCTCGCTCACCGGCCGGTCTCCGCGGACTGCCCCAGCCCGGCCGCCAGCTCGTCGAGCGCCGCCATCACCGCGCCGGCAAGCTCGCGGTGGAGCGTGACGTTGCGGCCCCGGTCGGAGCGCATCTCGACCACCTGGACGCCGCGGGCGTCGATGGCCGACGCCAGCGCCTCGCGAAGCTCGCCGGGACCGGCCAGGCAATGCCCGGCCCCGAGGGCCGTCGCGAGCGGGCCCGGATCGACGCCGTGGGGCGTTCCGAACAGCTCCTCGAAGGCCGCCGGGAGCCCCGCTCCGGGGGCGTTGGCCGATGCCTGGGGCAGGAACGAGAAGATGCCGCCGCCGTCGTTGTTGACCAGCACCAGCGTCAGGTCGAGTCCGTGCAGCCGGGCTGCGATCAGCGCCCCCAGGTCGTGGAGGAAGGCCAGGTCGCCGACCACCATCGCAACGTGACCCGCGCCCGCCGCCGCCGAGCCGACGGCGGCCGAGACCGTCCCGTCGATCCCGTTGGCCCCGCGGTTGGCAAGCAGGCGGATGGCCCTGCCGGAACCCGGCAGGAAGGCGTCCAGGTCCCGGATCGGCATCGAGTTGCCGGCCCACAGGATCGACCCGGGCTGCAGGAGATCGGCCAGGTACCGGAACGGCTCGCCCTCGAAGGGCTCTCCCCGCGCGGCGATGATCGCCAGGCGGTCGCGGACGGCCCGCTCGGCCACGTGCTCGGCTGCCAGCCACTCGTCGGCCCAGCTGGAACCGCGCACGTGGCCCGGCCGGAAACGGTCGGCACGGGTCCGCGCCCGGTCGACCGCGAACAGCTCGGCCAGGGCGAGGGCCGTCGCCGCCGCGTCCGCGTGGACGAACGTCGTCGGGACGATGTCCGGCTCGCGGAAGCCACCCTCGCCGTCGACGACCAGGTGGACCGGGGCGGCCGCCTCCAGGGCGGCGACCGCCTTCGAGGTCGGGGCCGCGCCGAAACGCAGCACCAGGTCCGGGCGGTGACCCTCCAGCCATCGAGACGGCCGGCAGAGCAGGTCGCCGCGGTCGACGACGCGCGACCGCTCGGTGGGACCGCAGCGGAGGCCCGACAGCGCGTCGGCAAGGACCGGCCAGTCCAGCGCGGCCGCGAGCCGGGCCACGGCCGGCGGCAGCGCCGGGTCGTCCTGCGGCCCGGCCACGATGAGCCCGCGATCGAACCGGTCGAGCCGGTCGGCGAGCGCCTCGAGCTCCGTGGACGCGAGCAGGCGCCTCGCCCCGACTACCTCGCTGAACGGGCCCACACGGCCGCCGTGGACGCCGGCCGGCTCGTCTTCCGGCCCGAGCGCTCCCTCCGGGATCAGCGGCTCACGGAACGGCAGGTTGAGATGGACTGGCCCGGCGGGGCCGGCCATGGCGGTCGCCATCGCCCGGCCCGCGACCGTGCGCAGGTGACGGACCGTGACCGGCAGGCCGTCGGGCACCGGCAGGTCGACGAACCACTTCGCGTGGCCGCCGTACAGGCGCACCTGGTCGATCGTCTGGGGGGCGCCCCGGTCGCGCAGCTCGGGCGGCCGGTCGGCCGTCAGGAGGAGGAGCGGCACGCGGGCCAACGACGCCTCGACCACGGCCGGCAGAAGCTCGGCCGCCGCCGTCCCCGACGTCACCGCGACCGCGACGGGCCGGCGCGCGGTCCGGGCCAGGCCAAGCGCGAAGAAGCCGGCCACCCGCTCGTCGAGCACGACCCGGACCTGGATGGCCGGATGGGCCCGCAGGGCGAGCGCTATCGGCGTCGAGCGCGAGCCGGGGCAGACGACCGCGTCCCGGAGGCCGGCCCGGGCCAGCTCGTCGACGAACGCGCGCACTCCGGCGGCCAGCGAGCGCGGCCCCGGGCCGGCAGCCCCGGCAGGCCCAGGTGTCGAGGCGGCCCTGCTCGGCCCGGTGGCATCCCCTCGGCCGAGAGATCGCGAGCCGTCCGCGCTCACCAGTCGAGCCTCCCCAGCGCCCCGGCGACCGTGCGCAGCTTCACCCGCGATTCCTCCCATTCCTGACCGGCATCCGAGTCGGCCACGATTCCGCAGCCGGCGAACAACGTCGCTCCCGTCCCGGCGACGATACCCGAGCGGAGGGCGACGGCAAGCTCGCCGTCGCCGGCGACGTCCACCCAGCCGACCGGACCGGCATACCAGCCGCGCTCGAAGCCCTCGTGCTCGGCGATGAGCTCCAGGGCGAGGTCGCGCGGCTCGCCGCCGACCGCCGGCGTCGGGTGGATCACCTCCGCCAGCGCCAGCATGCCCGCCTGCCGGTGGAGCCGGCCGCGAACCTCGGTCACGAGATGCTGGACGTCGCGCAGCCGCATGACCCCCGGGCCGCGATCCACCTCGAGCGACTCGCACAGGGGGGCGAGGCTCTCCCGCAGCATGTCCACCACGACGCCGTGCTCCTCGCGCTCCTTCTCCGACGCCAGCAGCGCGGATGCCAGCGCAGCGTCCTCGGCTGCGTCGGCCCCGCGCCGGATGGAGCCGGCCAGGGCGACCGTGGCGAAGGCCCGGCCCTCGCTGCGGACGAGTCGCTCCGGAGTTGCCCCAAGGAAGGTCCGGCTCCCCCGGCCGAAGGCGAAGACCGTCGACTCGGGGGCCGAGGCGGCCAGGCGGCGGAGCGCGTTCGGCACGTCGAGCTCGATCGGCGATCGGAGCTCGAGCCGTCGCGCGAGCACGACCTTGTCCAGCCGGCCGCGGCCCACCGCCCCCGCGTACAGGCCGACAAGCCGGTCCCAGGCTGCCCGGTCAGGCCGGCTGCCCGCCTCGACGAGATGGGCCCCGACCGGGCGGGCGGCGACCGCCCCGGGGGCCGGTGCGAGGGCTCGCGAACGCCCGGCGAGCGCCTCGAACGGCGGCACGGACCCGCCCGCACCCTGGGTGCCGGTGTCGCCGGGACCGGCATCTCCGGCGACCTGCGTCAGCCACGAGCCGTCCGACGTCCGCGCCCAGCACGTCCGGGGCAGGACCAGCGAGGCGGCGCCGAAACCGGCCCAGGCGGGGTCGGCCGGTCGCCCCGGCGAGAAGCCGAGGCCGCCGAGCAGCACCGGCCCGACGCCGCGCGGGAGGGCGGCGGGCGAGGCAAGGTCGGCGGCCAGCGACGCCCATTCGGCGCCGGCGGCGGCGAAGCGGTCCGGCCCTTCCGCCTCGATGGCGCGCGCGCGGCCGATGCCGACCAGGGCGAAACCGGCTGCCGGCTGGAGCCACAGGGCCGCCTCGAGGTCCAGCTCGCGGGCGGCGGCGTAGAGGGCAACCGGGTCCAGGTCGTC
>JAGDMV010000167.1 GCA_017860675.1 Chloroflexota bacterium | reverse complement strand
CGACGAAGGTGCCGCTCACCGGGTCGAAGATCTCGGCACTGGCGAGATACCCGGCCCCGCGGTCGAACCCCCCGGCTACCAGGACTCGCCCGTCGGGCAGAAGCGTCGCCGTGTGGCCGTAGCGACCGGCGGTGAGCGGGCCGGTCCCGACGAAGGTGCCGTTCGCCGGGTCGTAGATCTCCGCGGAGGCGAGGTACCCGGCCTCGGGGTCGAAGCCACCGGTGATGAGGACCCGCCCGTCGGGCAGCAGCGTCGCCGTGTGGAGGTAGCGGGCGGTCACCAGCGAGCCCGTCGGGCCGAATGTGCCGCTCGCCGGGTCGTAGATCTCGGCAGCCCTGAGCGTCGAGACTGCTCCTGGGCGGGGAACGTCGAAGCCCGCGGCGACGAGCACCCGTCCGTCGGAGAGCAGCGTGGCCGTGGCACCGGCGCGGGCGGTCGCCAGCGGGCCGGTCCCGACGAAGGTGCCGCTCGCCGGGTCGTAGGTCTCAGCGCCGGCGAGCAGCCCGCCGAGACCCTCTTCGCCCGCGGTGCTCGCGCCGCCGGCGACGAGGACCCGGCCGTCGGGGAGCAACGTGGCCGTGTGCGCGCCGCGGGCGGTCGCCATGGAGCCGGTCGGACTGGGAGCGACGGTGGCGACCGGGGTCGTCGCCGGCGACGAGGTCGCGGTGGTGGCGCACCCCGCAAGCAGGACTGCGATGGACGGGCCGACGAGCAGCCGGCTCAGCTCCGCGTACGGGCCCATGGGTTACCCTCCCGGGGGTTCGCGTGGCGGGCCGCGCGCCAGCCTCACGCTGACGGGTGAGACGCAGGCGGAAGCGTGTTGTTACGCGAAGAGGTGAACGGCCCGTCGAGGCCGCAGACCGGCGCGGCGAGACCGACGATCGGTCGTGGATCGGCGCGGTGCCCTGCCTGGTCAGCCGGCGACGAGGCACTCCTGTGCCGGGCTGGAGCCGACCGAGGCGGTGCGCCGGCCCTCCGACCGTCCGTTCCACCGGGGCGCTCAGCTGGCCTTCGGCCTCGGCTTCGCGCCCGGCGCCAGGTAGGTCGCCAGGCCCTCCTCGAGGGGGGTCAGGCGCCGCGGCAGGAGGGCGAGGAGGGGCACCGTGTCGACGGTGGCCGGCTGGCCGATGAAGTCGACGGCGTCGGGGGTGAGCGGCGGACCGGGGAGGTAACGCGCCACCCGGGCGGCCAGCTTCATCAGCCCGGCCGGGGCGTGGAGCAGAGGTCGCCGCCTCCCGGCGACACGCAACGCTCGACGGATCACGTCGTTCATGGTCATCGTCTCGGGCCCGCCGACCTCCAGCACCCGGTTCGCGGCGGCTGGCTCGACGAGGGCGTCGGCAACCAGGCAGGCGACGTCGTCGATGAACACCGGGGCCAGCGCCTGCTTACCGTCGCCGATCACCGGGACGAAGGGCAGGTACCGGCTGAAGCCGACGAACCGGTTGAGGGCGACGTCGCCTGGGCCGTAGATCCAGGTCGGGCGGAGGATCGTCCAGGTCAGGCCGCTGTCGCGGACGGCCTCCTCGGCCCGCCACTTCGCCCGGAACCAGTGCCGGAGAGCGTCGGGGGCCGCGCCCGCCCCGGACAGGTAGACGACCCGCTTCACCCCGGCTCGGGCAGCCTCGGCCACGAGCCGTTCGGTGCCGGCCGCATCGACCGCCTCGAAGGTCCGGCCCTTCTTCGGGTTCTCCATGGGCGAGTTCTCGAAGGCGAGGGCGATCACTAGTGCATCAGCGCCGTACAGCGACCCGGCGAGGGCTGACGGGGAGGCAGCGTCCGCCCGGCGGGCTTCCACACCCGCGGGGAGACGGCCGGCGGCGCGGGCCGGGCTGCGGGTCAGGGCGATGACCGGGATCCCGCGCCGTACCAGCTCGGCGACGACAGCCCGGCCGATGAAGCCGGTGGCTCCGGCGACCGCCACGCAAGGGGCCTGGTCGCCACCGCCGTCCTCCGCGACCACCGCGAGCGACGTGCGCACCTCGCCGCTCCCCGTCTCGACCATCACCGGCCTCCTGCTTCCCCGTCTCGCGCCATCCTGCACCACCTTCGGCGGTGCGTCCCGGCCGGATGACCACCTCGGGCCTCTCCCGGCGCGCCCGGTCGGCAGCCGGGGGCGCGATGGTCGACCATCTGGTCATGCACTCGAGCGTCGCCGTCGCCTGGTTCCGGCGCGACCTGCGGGTCGTCGACAACCCGGCGCTCCTCGCCGCCCTGGCGAGCGCCGGCGCCGTCGTCCCGTTGTTCGTGCGCGACCCGTCGATCCTCGGCGGGTCCCGCGCTTCCGACCGCCGGAACGCGTGGCTCGAGGCCGCGCTCGCTTCGCTTGACGCCGACCTGCGCACGCTGGGCGGCCGCCTGGTGGTCCGCGAGGGCGATCCACGCGAGGTCGTGCCCGAGCTGGCGCGCGAGGTGGGCGCATCCATGGTCCACGCCCAGCGCGACTACACGCCGTTCGCCCGGTCGCGCGACGCTGCGGTGGCGGATGCCGTTGACCTCCGGCTTCACCAGGGGCTGCTCCTCGCCGAGCCGGAGGAGATCGGCGACGTCAAGGTGTTCGCGGCCTTCCACCGGCGGTTCGCCGCCGGTCCGTTGCGGGCGCCCCTGCCCGCCCCGGACCGGGTGGTCGCCCCCGACGGGGTGGCAGGCATCCCGCCCGACACCGCGCCCGCCGCCGGGGCGCTCGAGGCAAGCACGGCCGCCGCCCTGGCCCGGCTGCATGCCTTCGCCGCCCGGGCCGATCGCTACGCGACCGACCGCGACCGGCTTGACGTCGACGGGTCCAGCCGGCTGTCCGTACACCTCCACTTCGGGACCGTGTCGCCGGCCATGGTCGCGGCCGAGGTCGAGGACGACGCCTTCCGCCGGCAGCTGGCCTGGCGGGATTGGGCCCACCACCTCGTCTGGTGGCGCCCGGAGGCGGTCGGGGCGGCCTGGCGGGAGGACCTCCGCGACCTCCGCTGGGACGATGACCCGGCGCTCTTCTCTGCCTGGGCCGAAGGGAGGACCGGCTACCCGGTCGTCGACGCGGCGATGCGCCAGCTGGCCGCTGAGGGGTTCATGCCGAACCGGGCCCGGATGATCGCTGCCAGCTTCCTGGCCAAGGACCTGTTCCTCGACTGGCGCGAGGGCGAGCGGCACTTCCTCCGCCAGCTGCTCGACGGCGACGTGGCCGCGAACGCGATGGGCTGGCAGTGGGTGGCCGGGGTGGGCACGGACGCGGCGCCGTACTTCCGAGTGTTCAACCCCGTCCTCCAGGGCCGGCGCTTCGACCCGGCGGGGACCTGGGTCCGGCGATGGGTTCCGGAGATCGCCGAGCTGCCAGCCGCGCATGTCCACGCACCGTGGCAGGCGCCGGGCGGGCCGCCTCGAGGGTATCCGCCGCCGATCGTCGACCACGCGCAGGCCAGGGCGCGGGCGATCGCGCGCTACTTGGGCCGGGAGCGGTAGGGAGCCGGCGGGGCTGCTGCGGCGCTCGACCGGGCGACTGGGCCGCGAGGGCACCGTCGAGGGGGCGCGCTCGGCACCTCGTCGGGCAGCGCCATGGCGGATGGTGGAGATGAGGGGACTCGAACCCCTGACCCCCGCGATGCGAACGCGGTGCTCTCCCAGCTGAGCTACATCCCCACGCGCTGGTCCCGGGGGGACCGCCGGGCGGGAGTGTAGCACGCGCCCACGGGCCCTCCTGCCGGCCCTACCCTGTGCGTCATGTCCGCGACGACCGGTCTCCTCCTCGGCCTGTTCGCCTCGCTTGGCTGGGGCGTGACGGACCTGGCCGGGGCACTGGCCGGGCGGCGCATCGGCAGCCTGTGGACGACGGCTATCGCGGACGTGGCAAGTCTGGCGATCCTGGCCGCCCTGTTCGTGGCCAGCGGCTCGCGCCTGCCGGACGACCCGGTCGACACCCTCGTGTCGCTCGGCGTGGGCTGCCTGGCGGGCATCGCCTACCTCGCCTTCTACACGGCCCTGAAGCTGGGTCCGCTGTCGGTGGTCAGCCCGGTGATGTCGGTCTACGGCGGGCTCACGGTGGTGCTCTCGGTGCTGCTGCTGGGCGAGCAGCTGTCGACCGTGCAGGCGATCGGCGCGCTGGTGGCGACGGCGGGGGTCGCCTTCGTGGGCGTCCAGTTCGAGCGCGACTGGCGGCGGACCCGGCTGGTCGGCCCGGGCGTGGTCTTCGGCCTGATCGCGCTCGTCACCTTCGCCCTGGTGACGGTCGGGCTGGCCGGTCCGATCCGTGCCGCCGGCTGGCTGCCACCGCTGCTCCTGTCGCGGACGGCGAACACGGTCCTCATCTTCGTGCTCCTGGGCGTCCGCGCGCTGCACACGGCGTGGCCGCCAGC
>JAGDMV010000166.1 GCA_017860675.1 Chloroflexota bacterium | reverse complement strand
GCGCACGACGTCGTAGCCCTGGAACCACCAGAGGAAGAGGATCGGCAGCTGTGCCGCGAGCTCCAGCTGGGCCTCCCGGTAGAGGCGGGCCCGCTCGCCCTGGTCGTACGTCGACATGGCGGCATCGACCAGGCGGTCGAGGGCCGGGTCGCTGAAGCCCATGTGGTTCAGCCGTTTCGGGTGCTCCGCGTCGGGGATCTCGGACGAGACGGCGTAGCCGAACCCTCCCGGGTCCAGGGTGACCGCCAAAGCTCCGAGGAAGAGGTCGTAGGGCTCGCTCGTCCCCGGGATGTGGTGCGGGTAGGCGAGGAGCTCCGCGAGGATGTCCTTGTGGCTCGCGGGCCGGCCCCGGAGGTCCATCCCGCAGTCGCGCGCCTGGACGGCGATGAGGTCGGCCATATGGACCCGCGGCTCCTCGTCCCGCGTGACGATCTCGGCCTCGAGGCGGACGCCGTCCTTGGCGTAGATGCCGTCCGCGCCAAGGGCCCAGCCGGCGCCCTCGATGAGCTGCCTGGCCGCGTCGACGTCGCGGGGCGGCTTGGGGATGTCGGGCTCCTCCGGCCAGCTGCCCGGGACGACCGGGCCGTAGGCCGGGATCGCGGGGCCGGTCGCCATCGCGGCATCGACGTCACGGGGCAGGTCGACGCACAGCTGGAGCGCCAGGCGGAGGTCCCGCTCGGCGAAGAGGCGCCCGGGCCGCACGTTGAAGTGGAGTGCCATGTAGGTCTCGTCCTGCGGGTTCAGGACGCGGACGCCCCGGCTCTCGGCCGTGGCCTGGTAGGCGTGGCCGAGGAAGGCATCCTGGAAGACGTCGATCGCGTCGTCCTCGAGGCCGGAGCCGTCGGCATCGGTCGGGACGAAGTCGACGGACCGCGTCGCCGCCGGCGTCCGGTGGTAGCCCGGCCAGGCCTCGAGGTGGACCCCGGCGGCGTCCTCGGACACGAAGCGGTACGGACCCGCGCCGACCGGGCGCCATTCGATCCCGAGGAGCGACATGGCGGCCGCCACGGGGTCGAGCTCGGACGCTTCGGGGTCTGCGGCGACCTGGAGGGCAGTCGCGGCCTGGCGGAGGAACCCGCTCGCGACGGCCATGTAGGTGCAGGCGTCGAATGCCCCGGTCGCGCCGGTGAAGTCCTCGCGGTAGAGGGTGATGCCGATCCGGTCGAGGAGCGTGGCCACCTCCTCGACCCGGGGGGTACAGACGGGCCGGTCACGCTGGGTCTCCTCGTCGATCGTGTCGGCGAGCGCGACGAGATCCTTCGCGGGCAGGTCCTTCGTGTTGGCCACGAACTGCGCGTAGGAGGCCTCGACGGCGTGGCGCGGCAGGATCGGCACCGTCGGGAGCCCCTGCGTGAGGAAGGTCGGGTCGACGGCGGCGAGGACGAAGTCGACCGTCCGCGGGTCGACGACCCGCACCTCGGCAAGCCTCCAGATGCCCTCGTTGGGCCACGGGTACCACGTCGGCCGCGAAGACACCAGGAAGGAGTAGGCGACGTCGTCGGCCGTCACCGGCGTCCCGTCGTGGAAGACCGCCTCGACCAGCCGGCAGCGGATGATCTTGCCGTCGTCCCCCGGGACGAAGCACTCCCCGTCGGCCAGGTCGGGGAAGACGCCGTAGCGGGCATCCCACCGGTAGATGGCGGCATGGACCAGGTTGGGCGGGCGGAGGATGCCGGCCCAGACGGAGCCGGAAGCCTGCCGGAACCCCAGGAACCAGCCGAGCTGCGCCTCCCAATTCCCGGGGACGAAGCCGAACCGCAGCGTGTCGGCGTAGATGGGGGCAGGGCTGGCCGTCGGGGCGGGCGTGGCGACCATCGCGCTTGCTGCCGGCGCCGGGCTGGCAGACGGCGTCGGCTGGGCGCCGCAGCCGGCGGCGAGAGCGGCCAGGAGGAGCGCGGCTGCACTCCACGCCCGGACGACCCGCCAGGCCGAGCGGCGCCGGACCCCGGTGGCTCCGTGATCGCGCGCGTCCATCGTCGCTCTCCTCTCGGGTTGCGTTGCCCGGCGGCTCCTCATGGACTGGTGGCCGTCACCACGATCCGGCTCAGCTGCGGAAGGGCCCAGTTCGGGACCGTCAGGTCGAGCGGCCCGTCGACGGTCGTGACCGCCGAGCGCACGGCGTCGTGGGTCGTGTCGATCCACAGGAAGATCGCCGGGACCTGCGCCGCGATCTCCTGCTGCTCCTGCCGGAGAAGCCTCGCCCGCTCGGCCTGGTCGTACGTCGATGCCTGGGCAGCGTCGAGGCGGTCGACGAGCGGGTCGCTGAAACCGCTCGAGTTGGAGCTATCGGGGTTCTTCGCGCTGGGGATCTGGGACGAGGTGAACCAGTAGGGGGCCGGGTCGGAGGACAGGCCTAAGCCGTAGAGGAAGAGGTCCCAGGGCGTCTGGGTGCCCGGGATGTGGTGCGGGTAGTAGAGAGCCCGGTAATACACGTCCTCCCCGAGCGGCAGGGTCCGGAGGTCCGTCCCACAATCGCGTGCCTGGGCGGCGATGAGGTCGGCCATCTTGATCCGCGGCGGGCGTTCGGCCCGGACCAGGATCTGGGCGGCGAGGCGGGCCCCGTCCCTGGCGTAGATGCCGTCGGCCCCGAGCTGCCAGCCCGATGCCTCGATCAGCCGCTTGGCCGCCCCCACGTCCTGCTCGGGCTTTGGCAGGTCCGGGTCATAGGCCCAGCTGTCGGGCATGACGGGGCCGTAGATCGGGGTCCCGTCCCCGCCGGTCACGGCGTCGACGCTGCGCGGCAGGTCGATGCAGAGCTGGAGCGCCTTGCGCAGGTTGACGTCGGAGAAGAGGCGGCCCTCCCGGACGTTGAAGGCGAGGAAGAAGTAGCTGCCCGTGTTCAGCACCCTCGCGAAGCGGACGCCGCGGGAGGCGGCCGCGGCCTGGAAGGCGATGTCGTGGGGAGCCCCCTGGAAGATGTCGACGGCGCCGTCGAGGAGGTCCGACCCGTCGGCCTTCGTCCGCACGAAGTCGAGGTAGCGCGTCGCCGCCACCCCCCCGTGGTAGCCGGGGAAGGCCTCCAGGTGGATCCCCGTCGCGTCTTCGGAGACGAAGCGGTACGGCCCCGTCCCGATCGGCCGCCAGTTGTCCGACAGGACCGGGTAGGCATACCCCACCGCGTCGAGGCCGGTCGCCCCGAGGGCCTGCGCGGCCGCGTGGATGTAGCCGCTCGCGGCTCCCACGTACGCGCACGGGTCGCGGGTCCCGTTCTCGGCGAGGTAGTCCTCCTGGTGGAAGGGCACCCCGAGCCGCTCGAAGAGGGCGGCTACCGCGTCGACGTGGGGGCTGCAGACCTGTGGATCGCGCTTCAGATCGGCATCGATCGCGTCGGCGAGCTCGGTGAGGCCCTCCGCCGTGTCGCCCTCCGTCGCCGCGAGGAACTCCGCGTAGGAGGCCTCGACGGCGCGCTGCGACACGATGCCGACTCCCGCCAGCCAGTACGTGAAGGTCGACGCGTCCACGGACTCGAGGACGAAGTCGACCGTCCGCGGGTCGACGACTCGGACTTCCTTGAGGTTGGTGAATCCGGCGAGCCGACCGAAGAGCCGGAACGAGTAGGCCACGTCGTCGGCGGTGAGCGGCGTCCCGTCGTGGAATGTCGTCTCGATGATCCGGCAGCGGATGACCGTCCCGTCTGCACCCGGCACGAAGCACTCGCCGTCGGCGAGAGCGGGGACGACGCCGAAGCGGGCGTCGAACTCGTAGAGGAAGCCGGTGACGGCCCAGGGCATGTGGAGCTGACTGGAGGCCAAGCCCTGCATGGCGTCCCGGACGGGCCCGCCCGGGGTGCCGATCCGCAGGGTGTCGGCGTAGGCGACCGGGGTCGGGGTCGGGGCGGGCGTGGCGGTCGGGGGTGGGGTCGTCGTTGGAGTGGCCGTCGGCGCCGGGGTGATTGACTGGTTGCCGCAGCCGGAAACGAGGGACGCAACGAGAAGGGCAACCGCCACCCAGCCCCCGGTGACGCGCCAAGCCGCCACCCCCGGCCCGGTCCGAGCCCCTCGGCGATCGCGTTCGCTCACCGTCGCTGTCCTCGGACGTCGGGACAACACCGCGAGTGTAAGGGTCGGCCGCAATGCCCACGGCATCGATCTCGCTGGCGACACGGTCGCTGTCGCCGCCCCGACAGCCCAGCGACCGCGACACGGTCGCTGTCGCCGCCCCGACAGCCGCCCGGTCGCCACGTCCACCCGCCCGCTGTCCGTTGCGCGGTCGCCCTGTCGCCTGGATGCACCGAACATGAGGGCCTCAGGACGCAGCCACGATTGGAGGGACCCCAGATGTCCCTGATGAAGCCGGAAGACGCAGCGATGCTGGTGCACCGCCAGCACGCCGAGCTCCACGAGCAGCTGGCTCGCGA
>JAGDMV010000045.1 GCA_017860675.1 Chloroflexota bacterium | reverse complement strand
TCGGCCGGGTCCGGCTGGTATCCGAACGGGCGCGGCTGGGGCGCGTCCTTCAGGCCGACGAAGAAGTGCGAGATCCCGGTCGCGACGCCCACGCCGCTGCCCTCCGGCGAGCCCCTGCCTTCCGGCGAGCCAACGCCCGCGCCTTAGCAGAAGGACGGCAACGCGAGCGGCAAGCGCGCGTGCGGTACCCGGGGATCAGAGACCGACCACCGTCGCCCCGTCGCCGCCCTCCCCGCGCGTACCGGGACGCACCGAGCGCACCAGCGGGTGGGCCGACGCCGCCGAGCGGATCGCGTCCCGCAGCGCGCCGGTCCCGAGGCCGTGGATGATGGTGACCTTGTCGAGGCCGGCCAGGGCCGCATCCCCGAGGTAGCGGTCGACCAGATCGAGCGCCTCCTCGACACGCGCCCCGCGCACGTCGAGCGACGAGGCCACCGTCCGGGCCCGCTCGAGCCGGAGGGCGGTCAGCCCCGAGGCGGCCTCGCCGTCCGGCGCTCGCCCCGACGATCGCCCCGCGGCTCGCCGCGTCGCGCTCCCCTCCCCCGCCGGCCCGCCGGCCACGGCCGGCTCGAGATCGTCGGTCTCCACCCGGACGCGCACGCCGCCGACCTCGACGCTCGCCCGGCGCCCGTCGCGCTCGAGCGCCACGATCCGTCCCTCCCAGCCGTGACTCCGGCTCCGTGCCCGCGCGCCCACCCGCCAGGTCACCGGGCCGCCCGGGGCCGCTGGCACCGGCTCGGCCGCGGTGGCCGGCAGGCGCCCCACCTGGTCCTCGACCCGGCTGATCGCCGCGTCGAGCATGGGCGCGGTGACCGTCTCGCGCTCGAGGCGACGCCGGATGCCGCGCACGTCGGCCTGCAGGTCGGCCAGCACCCTCTCCGCCTCGGCTCGGGCGGCGCGGACGGTCTCATCCCGTTCGCGCCGGGCCCGGCGCCGCTCGTCCTCGGCAGCCCGTCGCTCGTCGGTGGCGCGCGTCTCGGCCGCCCGGGCCCGGTCGAGGGCGTCCTTCGCCAGCGTGTCCGCCTCGCGGATTGAGGCCAGCGTCTCCTCGAAGGCGACCTGGCCCTCGGTGAGACGGGAGCGGGCAGCGGTGGCGATCGGCTCCGGCAGGCCGAGCCGCTCGGCGATGGCGAACGCCTGGCTGCCGCCGGGCAGGCCGATCCGGAGGTGGAAGGTCGGGCTGAGCGTCTCGAGGTCGAACTCGACCGAGGCGTTACGGGCCTCCGGGGTGACGTGGGCATACACCTTCAGCTCGGCGTAGTGGGTCGTGGCTGCCACCAGCGCGCCGGAGCGGAGGAAGTGGTCGAGGAGGGCCTGGGCAAGGGCGGACCCCTCGGTCGGATCGGTGCCCGCGCCGAGCTCGTCGAGCAGCACGAGGGTCCCGGACCCGGCCGCGGCAGCGATTCGCACGATGGAGCGCATGTGGCCGGAGAACGTCGACAGCGATTGGGCGATCGACTGCTCGTCGCCGATATCGGCGAAGACGTCGCGCAGGACCGGCAGCCGGCTGCCGGTCTCGGCCGGCACGTGCAGGCCCGCCTGGTGCATGAGGGCCAGCAGCCCGATGGTCCGCAGGGTGACGGTCTTGCCGCCGGTGTTCGGGCCGGTGATGACGAGTGCCCGGAACTCGCCCCCGAGGCGGACGTCGATCGGCACGACCCGGCCGGCAAGGCCGGGATGGCGGGCACCGAGCAGGATGATCTCCGGCCGGTCGCCGGTCTCCGCCCGGGTGGCGTCCATCTCGGAGGCCAGCCGGGCACGCGCGCTCCAGAAGTCGAAGCGGGCGAGCGCGTCGAGCGTGTCCCGCAACGCCGGCGCCTGCGAGCCCACCAGGGCCGACAGCTCGTCGAGGATCCGCTCGACCTCGGCCTGCTCGGCCAGTTGTGCCTCCCGCCAGGCGTTGCCCATCTCGACGGCGAAGAGCGGCTCGACGAAGAGCGTCTGGCCGCTGCCCGACGCGTCGTGGACGATTCCCTTGACGCGCGACCGGGCGTCGGCCCGGACCGGGACCACGTAGCGCCCGTTGCGCAGGGTGACGATCGGCTCCTGCAGGGCGCCGCCGAGCTCGGCCGAGTGGACCATCTGCTCGAGGCGGGCGCGCAGGCGCTCGTAGGCAAGCCGGACCGCTCGTCGCAGGCCGCCGAGCCGGGCGGAGGCGGTGTCCAGCAGCTCTCCCGCGGGATCCACGCTGCGCTCCAGCGTCGAGCGCAGCGAGGGCAGCGGCTGGATCGCCCGGGAGAGGTCGCGCAGCAGCGGCCGGCGGTCCTCCGCCAGGGCATCCCTGAGGCCGGCCGCGGCTCGCAGGGTCTCGCCGATCTCGAGCAGCTGGGCCGGCTCGAGGCGGCCACCACGGGCGGCGCGCTCGGTCGCGGCCCCGATGTCGCGGGCGCCAGCGATGCCGACGCCGGGTCGCTCGGCGAGGAACGCCCGCGCTTGGCTCGTCTCCTCCAGCCAGCGCTCGACCAGGACCGGGTCGGGTGACGGCTCGTGAGCCTCGGCCAGGCGCCGGCTCGGCGCGAAGCCGGTGGCAGCCGCCAGTCTCGCCCGGACGGCCGGGTACTCGAGAAGCGCCAGCGACTTGCGGTCCATCGCTTAGCGGCCG
The DNA here is from genome assembly GCA_017860675.1 of Chloroflexota bacterium. GTDB lineage: Bacteria > Chloroflexota > Limnocylindria > Limnocylindrales > CSP1-4 > CTSoil-043. The sequence continues at coordinate 8,863 of JAGDMV010000045.1, read as the reverse complement.
GCCGGCGCCGGACGGGAGAGCGACGGGCTGCCCGCCAGCACGAAGCGCCACGGCAGCGACGCCCACGGTTCGCCGGCCGGCTCGACGCCGATCCGGGTCGTGGCGATGATCGTCCCGTCCGGCCCCCTGGTCCGCGCGCCGGGTCGGTTGCGCCCCGGAGCGGCGCCCGCGATCCGCAGCGGAGCGCGGTCGCGCAACAGGTCGAGGCCGTCGTCGGCGAGGTCGATCGAGAAGGCCGCGCAGACGAGGGCAGGCCCGGCGGCCAGGCGGTCGGCAGGCACCGCCGCCAGGCGGCGGGCTGCCGCGCCCTCGTCGGCCTGGTCGCGACGACTCGTGGCGACGGAGCGCTCGAGCCGGGCTCGACGCATGCGCTCCACGCCCTCGAGCGGCTCCACTGCCCGGACGAGCACGGCCGACGCCGACCCCTCCGGCCCGGTCACGACGTTGAGACAGTGGTGCATCCCGTACACACGGTACACGTAGGCGTGCCCCGGCGGCCCGAACATGGCCCCGTTGCGGCGGGTGCGACCCGATCGGGCGTGCGATGCCCGGTCATCCGCTCCGCCGTACGCCTCGACCTCCACGATGCGGCCGGTGCGCACGCCCGACGCCTCCTCGCGCACGAGGGTCAGGCCCAGCAGGGCGCGGGCGGCCGGAACGGCCGGCCCGGCGAGCAGACGGAGGAGCGCCTCGCGGCCCGGATCGCTCAGGAGTAGAGGGCGCGCAGGTCAGCCGGGACGATCGGCGCGGCGATCGCGAGGACGGGCGGCAGGATGGTGTCACGGTAGAGGGCGGCCGTGCGCGACGGGTCGACGAACTCGAACAGCGAGCGGATCAAGGCGATCTCGTCGGGGTCGGGGGTGATGCCCGGCAGGGCGTAGAAGGAGTCCAGCACGAGGACCAGAATCCCGAGCAGAAGCAGGGCCTGGAGGACGCCCAGCAGACCGCCCACGAGCTCGTCGGCAAGGGCCGAGCGGGTGAACAGGTCCTGACGCTTGTAGAAGCTCTGGACGGTGATCGAGGCGGCGATCCAGACGAGCAGGAAGATGCCGCCGAAGGCGAGCATCGTGACGTACTCGGGCGGCAGCTGGGTCCAGTAGCGGGCCAGCCAGTCGCCCACCGGGTCGCGCAGCAGGAGCGCGACGACGATGGCGAGGACGGTGACGGCGAGACCCAGCAGCCTGCGGATCGTGCCCTGGGCGAAGCCCAGGACGAAGAACCCGAGCACGACCAGGATCGCGACGACATCGAAGAGGGTGAACCCGGCGACCACTTCGTTCGGCGCCTCCCACGCGCCACGCCCTCGGCGGCGTGTCCGGCCGACCCCCGGTGGGCCACCCGCGCGCGAAGCCTACCGCGCCGCGGAGCGGCCCTGCAAGCAGCTCGGCGCCGTCGCGCACCGCCAAGCCGGCCGCCGCCGCGCCATTCACAGGCGCGCCGGGACGCCTGGTCGCGCGCGGGGCTCAGATCCGGACTCTGCCCCCGTGGCCCGTCAGCAGGGCCGCCCCCACCCTCGCCATGGCCGCTTCGATATCGGCCTCGGCCAGCGGCCCGTCAGGACTCTCGAAGACGAGCCGCCAGGCGAGGCTCTTCTCGCCCGGCCCGAGGGGCGACCCGCGGTAGACGTCGAAGAGGCGCAGGTCCGCGAGGCGCTCCCCTGCCGCAGTCCTGATGGTCGCCGCGACCGGCCCGGCCGGCACCGCCTCGGCGACCACGACGGCCAGGTCGCGCTCCACGGCCGGGTGCCGCGAGAGCGGCCGTGCGTGGGTGGGAGCCCGCCCGCCGCCCGAGAGGCGGGCGATCGCCAGCTCGCCCGCCAGGACCCGCGAGGCGCGGAGATCCCAGGCGGCGGCGACGTCCGGGTGCAGCTCGCCGACCAGGCCGGCCAGGCTGGGCGTACCGCCTGCTCCCCGGGCGGAGGCCAGCGCGGCCCTGCCCGGATGCAGCGGCGAACCGTCCCGGTGGGGCGTCCAGTCGGGCGGCGTCAGGCCCGCGATCCGGGCGACCAGCTCCACCAAGCCGCGGGCGTCGGCCGTGTCGTACGGGCGGGCAGGCTGGTTCCAGGTCGCCGCTCCGACGTCACCCGCGAGCAGGAAGCCGAGGCGCCACCACTCGCCGGCCGTCCCGTCCGGCGCGGCAGCGTAGCCCTTGCCGAGCTCGAAGATCGCCACGTCGTTCCGGCCGTGGCGCTCGTTCCAGGCGAGGACGTCGAGGAGCGAGGCGACGAGCCCCGGTCGGAGCACCGACCGGTTCTCGGACAGCGGGTTGGTGACCCTGATCGGCCGGCCGGCGGTGCGCTCCTCGCCCGCGATCCCGTCGGCGGCCCCGACCGGCCAGGCGAACTCGGCGTGGCCGGGCGCGACGAGGGCAGGCGTGACCACCTCCGTCAGGCCGGCCCCGACCAGCACACTGCGGAGGGCGTCCCGCAGCTCCAGCGGATCAGGCCGCCACGGCGGCATGGCGGTGTCGGGCGTCTTCGTCGGCAGCGTGTCGTAGCCGGCGACGCGGGCGATCTCCTCGGCCACGTCGGCCTCGATGACCAGGTCCCGTCGCCAGGTCGGCACCACGGCGATGAGTGCCTCGCCGGCCGCGGCAGGCACGGCCAGGGGTCGCGGCTGCGCCGCGACCGGCACCGGCGTCGCCGCTGCGGCGGGCTCGGTCTCGACCCCGACCCGCGCCAGCAGGGCGCGCTGCTCGGCCGCGTCCAGGTCCGTCCCCAGCAGCCGCCGGATCCGGGCGGGCCGGAAGGCGACGCGGCCGGGCTGCGGCTCGTCCGGCGCGCTGTCGACACGGCCTGGAGCGACCGTGCCGCCGCTCCAGGCGGAGACGAGCCGGCTGACTCGATCGGCGCCCACCCGCGCGAGGCGGGCCTCCTGCCCTTTCTCGAAGCGCAGGCTCGCCTCCGACCGCAGCGCATAGCGGAAGGCCGTCCGGCGGATCGAGACGGGATCGAAGATCGCCGACTCGATGATGACCTCCGTCGTCGCCTCGGAGACCTCTGATGCCGCCCCGCCCATCACCCCGGCGATCGCCAGCGGCCCGGAGCGATCGGCGATCAGCAGCGTCTCGGGACCCAGCTCCCGCTCGGCATGGTCGAGGGTCTCGAGCCGCTCGCCCGTCCGCGCCGGGCGCACCACGATCCGCGCCCGACCGCCGGCGTCGCGCGCGACGGTGGCGGCATCGAAGGCGTGAATCGGCTTGCCGAGCTCGAGCATGACGTAGTTGGTGGCGTCGACCACGTTGCTGACGGGGCGCAGGCCGGCCGCCAGCAACCGCGCCTGGACCGAGTCCGGCGACGGCCCGACCCGCACGCCCGACACCCAGCGGCCAACAAAGCGGGGGCACAGGTGCGTGTCCTCGATCTCGACCGCCAGCCGGTCCGCCACCGGCACTCCCCGCTCGTCGACCACGGTGTCGGGGAGGCGAACCTGGGCCCCGGTCGCGGCCGAGACCTCGCGGGCGACGCCCAGCAGGCACAGTGCGTCGCCCCGGTTGGGCTTCACGTCGACGTCGAGAACCCAGTCGCCGTACAGGTCGGTCAGGCGGGCTCCCAGGGGCGTCTCCGGGGGCAGGATGAGGATCCCCTCGGCGTCGCCCGTCAGGTGGAGCTCGTCGCCCGAGCAGAGCATCCCGTTGCTGACGAACCCCAGCTTCTCGGTGCGCTCGATCGAGCGCCCGCCGGGCAGGACGGCGCCCGGCAGCGCGACCGGGACGCGCTGGCCGGGGGCGATGTTCGTCGCCCCGCAGACGATCTCCAGCGGCTCGCCATCGTCGACGCGGACGCGGGTCAGCGAGAGCCGGTCCGCCCGGGGGTGCTTCTCCACCGCCAGCAGCTCGCCGACCACGACGCCCTGCCAGTCGGAGCCCCAGCGCTCGACCCGCTGGACCTCCATTCCGAGGATGGTCAGACACTCTGCCAGGCGATCAGGCTCGAGCTGGACGTCGACATAGTCGCGCAGCCAGGAGAGCGGGACTCTCATCGGGGCTGCTCCGGGGTGCCCGTGCGAGCCCCGACCGGCGGGTGACCCTGCGGCCAGAGGGCGCTCACCGGAATTGCTCCAGGAAGCGCAGGTCGTTCTCCAGGAACAGGCGGAGGTCGCCGATCCCGTGGCGGAGCATGGCGATCCGTTCGACGCCCATGCCGAAGGCAAACCCCTGGTAGCGCTCCGGGTCGATGCCACCGTACTGCAGGACCACCGGGTGGACCATGCCGGCGCCAAGGATCGTCATCCAGCCCGTCCGGCTGCAGGCTGGGCAGCCCGACCCGTCGCACATGACACAGCCGATGTCGAAGGCGACGGATGGCTCGGTGAAGGGGTAGTAGCCGGGCCGGAAGCGGGTGGCGCGGCCGCGTCCGAACATCGCGTGGCCGAACTCGTCGAGCTGGCCCCTGAGGTCGGCCATGCTCGTCCCCTCGTCGACCATCAGGCCCTCGACCTGGAAGAACTCCGAGGCGTGGGAGGCGTCCACCGCTTCGTAACGGAAGCAGCGGCCGGGCAGCAGGGCTCGGATCGGCGGCTGCTCAGCGTGCATCACCCGGATCTGGCCGGGCGAGGTGTGGGTGCGCAGCAGGCCGCCATCGAGATCGACGTAGAGCGTGTCCCACAGGTCGCGGGCCGGGTGGTCGGGCGGGATGTTGAGCATCTGGAAGTTGGTGATGTCGCTCTCGACCTCCGGTCCCTCGTAGGTGACGAAGCCGAACTGGCCGAAGACCTCCGCGATCCGGGCGACCGTCTCGACGATCGGGTGCGGCACGCCGCGGGCGATCGGCCGGCCGGGAGCGGTCATGTCCTCGCCCTCGTGGTCGAGACGGACGGCGAGCGCATCGGCGCGGGCCGCCGCCCGGGCCGCGGCCAGGGCGCCCTCGACCTCTGACCGGATCTCGTTGACGACCGCGCCCACGGCCGGCCGGTCCTCGGCGGGAAGCGCGCCGATGCCGCGCATCAGGCCCGAGAGGACACCGCCGCGCCGGCCGAGGTAGTGGACGTCGAGCGCTTCGAGCGCGTCCTCGCCGCGGGCGGCCGCGAGCTCGCGGAGCGCCTCGTCGCGGAAGGCCCGCAACTGCGCGGTCAGCGTCTCGCGATCCACCCTGCGCCCGGCTCCTTTCAGCTCCAGATGCGAGGACCCCCGCGCGCCGACCGGCGTCACGAGGGTCCCTGCGGCTTCCCCGGCGGCCGGGCATGCCGGCCGGCGGATCAGGCGCCGCGGGCGACCTCCACGATGCGGCCGAACGTGGCGTCGTCGCGAACCGCAAGGTCCGCCAGGATCTTGCGGTCGAGCGTGACGTTGGCCTTCTTGAGGCCCGCGACGAGGTTCCCGTACGTGGTCCCGTGGGCGCGGGCGGCGGCGTTGATGCGCAGGATCCAGAGCTGGCGGAGCTGGCGCTTCCGCTGCTTGCGGTCCCGGGTGGCATAGGCGAGCGCGTGGAGGAGGGCCTCGCGGGCCGGCTTGACCAGCCGGCTGCGAGTTCCCACGCGACCTTCGGCGGCGTTGTGCAGACGCTTGTGCCGCCGATGAGCGGTGACTCCCCGCTTGACTCGTGCCATGGCTCAGCCCTTCCGCAGGTACGGGAGCAGCCGGGCGACCTGGCTGGCATGCTCGGGGCCGAGGAGTGTCTTGCCGGCATAGCGACGGGTGCGCCTCGATGACTTGAGCTCGAGGTGGTGGCCGCGCCACGACTTGACCCGGATCGCCTTGCCACTGCCGGTCACGCCGATCCGCTTCTGGCTTCCCTTGTGGCTCTTCAGCTTCGGCACGCCGGCCTCACTCCCTCGATGTTGCGGGCGTGCTGCCCGCCTGCTCGCTCGACGCAGCCCGTGCTGCCGGGGCCGGGACCGGCCCGGCCAGCGGTGTGCTCGCCGGCCCATGGCCCGTGTCGGCCGCCTCGCTCGCCGCGGCAGGTTCGTGCACGCCGGTGGCCTGTCCTCCCGCTGCGCCATGGGCGGCGGCCCCGCCGGGCTCGCGCTGCTTCGGCTTGTGCGTCGACGCGATGGTGATGTGCATCTGCTTGCCCTCGAGGAGGGGGGCCCGCTCGAGAGTGCCGTGCTCCTTGACCTCGTCCGCGAACTTCACCAGGAGGTCCCGCCCGAGGTGCGGGTGGGTCAGCTCGCGCCCCCTGAACTGGACGGTGACCTTGATCCGGTCGCCCTCCTCGAGGAACTCGATGGCTCGCCGGACCTTCGTCTCGAAATCGCCGTCGCCGATCTTCGGGCGGATCCGGATCTCCTTGAAGGAGACGGCCCGCTGCTTCCGCTTGGCCTCCTTCTCCCGCTTGGTCAGCTCGTACTTGTACTGGCCGAAGTCGAGGAGCCGGCAGACCGGCGGAGACGCCGTCGGCGCCACCTCGACGAGGTCGTAGCCACGCTCCTGTGCCAGTCTGAGAGCCTCGAAGGTGGGCATGACGCCCAGCTGGTTGCCCTCTTCATCGATCACCCGGACCTGCGGGATCCGGATCATCTGGTTGACACGCAGCTCTCGGCTTATCGTCGACCCCTTCGTGGTGCAGGCGGCTCAATCGCTCGCGACCGCTCCCCCGCGTGCGTGTAGACACGCCCGCGCAGGCGCGGTTCGCCGGCGGAGGATAGCACAGATGCTCACGACGGCGAGGCAGCAGACGAACGGATCCCTCCCCGTGTCGCCCGCGGCGCGGCGACTGGCGGGCGGCCGGGCGACCAGGCCGGAAGCCGTCGCCTACCCCACGACCCTCCGGGTCACCTCGCCTGCCAGGCGATCGGCCAGGGCCTCCCATCCTTCGACCGGGAGCTGCTCGCCCGCCCGCGTCCGCGGGGCGGCGGTCCGGGCGTCGGCCTCGCGGTCGCCCAGGACGAGGATGTAGGGAACCTTCTGCTCGGTCGCCAGGCGGATCTTGTTCTGCATCCGGCCGTCCGAGCCGTCCACCTCCACCCGCAGGCGGCGCCCGCGGAGGACGTCCGCCAGCTCGCGGGCGGCCGGCAGATGGCGATCGGCGATCGGCACCACCACCGCCTGGACCGGGGCGCACCAGAGCGGGAACGCGCCCGCGTAGTGCTCGACCAGGATGCCGATGAAGCGCTCCAGCGAGCCGTACACCGCCCGGTGGATGGCGATCGGCCGCTGCGGCTGCCCGTGCTCGTCGATGTAGGCCAGGTCGAAGCGCTCGGGCAGCATCACCAGGTCGACCTGGAACGTCGCCGTCTGCCAGGAGCGGCCGAGGGCGTCCTCGATGTGGACGTCGATCTTCGGCGCGTAGAACGCCCCGTCGCCGGCCTTCACCGACCAGGGCAGGCCGCTCGCCCGGAGCGCGTCGAGGATCAGCGCCTCGGCTCGCTCCCAGAGTGCCGGGTCGCCGAGCGCCTTGTCCGGCTTCGTCCCGAACCTCACCTCCGGCTTCAGGCCGAACCAGGCGTAGACCTCGTCGACCTCGGCCAGCAGCGCGGCGATCTCGTCGGCCAGCTGGTCAGGCCGGACGAAGATGTGGCTGTCGTCCTGGACGAAGTGGCGCACCCGGGTGAGCCCGGAGAGCGTCCCGGAGCGCTCGTTGCGATGCAGCCTGCCGTACTCGGCCAGGCGCAGCGGCAGGTCACGATACGAGCGCACCCGGCTCTTGTAGATGAAGGTGCTCTCGGGGCAGTTCATCGGCTTGAGCGAGAACGTCTGGCCCTCGCTCTCGATCAGGAACATGTTGTCGCGGTACAGGTCCCAATGACCGGACTGGCGCCAGAGCTTCTCGGCCACGACCATGGGCGTGGCGATCTCGTCGTAGCCGCGCCGCTCCTGGAGCTCGCGCATCGCCTCCTGGAGCGACAGCCAGACCCGCCAGCCCTTCGGGTGCCAGAAGGCCGAGCCGGGGCTGACGTCGTGGAAGCTGTAGAGGTCCAGCTGCACGCCGAGGCGGCGATGGTCGCGTCGCTTCGCCTCCTCGCGCCGCCAGAGGTAGCGGTCGAGCTCCTCCTGGCTGGCCCACACCGTGCCGTAGATCCGCTGAAGCATCGGCCGCTTCTCGTCGCCCCGCCAGTAGGCGCCGGCGACCGAGAGCAGCTTGAATGGCCCGATCCGCCCGGTGGAGGCGACGTGCGGGCCGCGGCACAGGTCCGTGAACGAGCCGTGGTCATAGAAGCTCGTGACCGGCAGCTCCTGCCCGCCCTCTCGCGCGCGAGCCGCGAGGTCGTCGAGGATCTCCACCTTGAACCCCTGGCCGGCCCGCTCGACCTCGGTGCGGGCCTCCGCCCAGGGGATCTCGCGCCGGACGAAGGGCCTGTCTGCGGCGGCGCTCGCCGCCATGCGCGACTCGATCGCGACCAGGTCGTCGGGCGTCAGCGGCCGGGGCAGGTCGAAGTCGTAGTAGAAGCCGTTGTCGATGGCGGGCCCGATCCCGAGCCGGGCGTCCGGGAAGAGGTCGAGCACGGCCTCAGCCATCACGTGGGCGGCCGAGTGACGCATCGCGTCGAGCTCCGACTGCGCGCCGGCATCGAGCAGCTGCTCGGCCGAGCCGCGCTCGGGCGTGGCCAGGAACTCCTCGTCCGGCTCGGGGTTCGCTCGCTCGTTCATCGTCGACCTCCAGGAACAGAGAACCCTCTCGTCCATGCCGGGACGAGAGGGCTGTGGCGCTCTCCCGCGGTTCCACCCGCCTTCACGACCGGGGCGGTTCGCCGCTCCGTTCGCGCGCTCAACGTCCGCGCTAACGGGCGGGTCCCGGGCCGGTTCTCCGGCCGCTCACGGGTGGTACCGCGCCTGGGTCGCCGCCGCGGGTCTCAGCCGGTGCCCGCGGCTCTCTGGGGTTCCCGTTCCGGTGCGGCGCGTCCCGATCGACGCGTTCGCGATCTGGTGGGCGGTAGAGGACTTGAACCTCTGACCTCATGCATGTCAAGCATGCGCTCTAACCAAC
>JAGDMV010000165.1 GCA_017860675.1 Chloroflexota bacterium | reverse complement strand
GCCAGGCTGTCGGCGAGGCGCTCGGCCGGGCGCGACCGGGTGACGTGGTCCTGCTGGCGGGCAAGGGCCACGAGCGCTCGATCATCTCCGCCGCCGGCGACGCCCCCTGGGACGAACGGGCTGCGGCAGAGGAGGCGCTGGCCGCCCTGGGCTTCCGAGGATCGGGCGGCTAGGAGCCAAGGCCCGTGGATCCGCGGGGCCGCATGCCCATGGTGCGCGCGGGACCGCGGTGGATCGGCGGGCAGCGCGCCCGTCGCTGCTAGACTTCCGCCACCGATGGCATCAGAGCAGGCGCACGTCCCGGCGAGCAGGCCGCGTGCGACGCCGACAGCTCGGTCGGCGACGTCGACGGCCCGAGCGGCGGCGCGCGCCCTCACCGTCGCGCCCGCGCCCGGGCTGCCGGGGCAGGTCGACGACCATCCCGGGCCGCTGGACGTGCCGGCGGGTGCCGCCGCCTCCGGCCCGGCGGTGTCGCTGGCAGCCCTGCGGCGTGGCCTCCTGGCCGAGGTCGCCGCCCACCATCCCCAGGCGGACCTGGGCGTGGTCACCGGGGCGCTGGAGATGGCGATCGAGGCCCACCAGGGCCAGTTCAGGGCCACGGGGGACCCCTACGTCGTCCATCCGATCGCCGCCGCCCAGACGCTGGCCGAGCTCGGTCTGGACCCGACCGCGATCGCGGCGGCGCTGCTCCACGACGTTCCCGAGGACACCGACCTTGGCCTGGCCGACATCGAGGAACGCTTCGGCACCGATGTCGCCCACCTCGTCGACGGGGTGACGAAGCTGTCGCGCTTCTCCACCCACTCGCACGAAGAGCGCCAGGCCGAGAACATCCGCAAGATGCTGCTGGCGATGGCGCAGGACATCCGGGTCGTCCTGATCAAGCTCGCCGACCGGCTCCACAACATGCGCACCCTGTGGGCGCTGCCGGCGGAGAAGCAGGCCCGCATCGCTCGCCAGACGATGGAGATCTACGCCCCGCTGGCCGAGCGGCTCGGGATCTGGCAGATCAAGTGGGAGCTGGAGGACCTGGCCTTCAAGGCCCTCGAGCCGCAGCGCTACCGCGAGCTTGCCGACCAGCTCGACACCCGCCGCCGCGGCAGGGAGGTCTACATCTCGCGGGCGATCGACGTCCTCCGCCCGGTGCTGGAGACGGCCGGCATCGACGCCGACCTGTCCGGCCGGCCCAAGCACCTTCACAGCATCTACCGGAAGATGCAGCGCAAGGGGGCCGGTTTCGGCGAGATCTACGACGTCTACGCCATCCGGATCCTGGTCGACGAGATCCGCGACTGCTACGCGGCCCTGGGCGTCGTCCACTCGATCTGGCGGCCCATCCCGGGCCAGTTCGACGACTACATCGCGGTTCCCAAGCTGAACGGCTACCAGAGCCTGCACACTGCCGTGATCGCGCTCGACGGCAAGCCGCTCGAGATCCAGATCAGGACCCAGGCCATGCACCGGGTCAGCGAGGTCGGGATCGCCGCCCATTGGCGCTACAAGGAGGGCACCCGGGCCGAGCGCGAGTACGACGCCAAGCTCGCCTGGCTGCGCCAGCTGGTCGACTGGCAGCGCGACGTCTCCGACGCCACCGAGTTCGTGGAGGGGATCAAGCTCGATCTCTTCCAGGACCAGGTCTTCGTGTTCACCCCCAAGGGCGACATCAAGGACCTGCCGGCAGGGGCGACGCCGCTCGACTTCGCCTACCGGATCCACACCGACATCGGCCACCGGACCATCGGGGCCAAGATCAACAACCGGCTCGTGCCGCTCGACTACCGCCTCAAGAACGGCGACATCGTCGAGATCGTGACCACGAAGTCCGAGCACGGGCCCTCGCGCGACTGGCTGGGCATCGTCCGCACCAGCCATGCCCGCGAGAAGATCCGCCAATGGTTCAAGAAGAAGGACCGCAACGAGAACATCGTCCACGGCCGGGAGGCCCTGGAGCGCGAGCTGCGGCGCCTGGCAAGGACGTCGATCCAGGCCGTCGGCACGGAGCGCCTGCTCGAGATCGCCAGGCCGTACGGACCAGAGACGCTCGACGATTTCTACGCCGCGATCGGCTACGGGGCGATCTCGGCCCAGCAGGTGGTCGTCCGGCTGGGGGTCGTGGACGACGGCCAGGTGGCGCTGCCGGCCGTCGCCCCGCAGCCGCAGCGGACGGGCGGGGTCCGGGTCAAGGGCGTCGGCGACCTGCTGGTCCGCTTCGGCAAGTGCTGTCACCCGATCCCGGGCGACCCCATCGTGGGTTTCATCACCCGGGGCAAGGGCGTGACCGTCCACCTGACGCGCTGCCCCACGGTCGTCAACGAGCGCGAGATCGCCCGGCTCGTCGAGGTCGAGTGGGAGGCGGCCCCCGCCCACACGTACCCGATCGCGATTCGCATCGAGGGCCACGACCGGACCGGCCTGCTCAGCGACATCACCGCCGCGGTGGCCGAGAACCGGGTCAACATCGTGGCCGCCAACGTGTCCGTTTCGCCCGACCACACCGCGGTCGTGGCCGCCACGCTCCAGGTGGCCTCGGTCAGCCAGCTGGCCCGCATCATCGGCCGGATCGAGCAGATCAAGGACGTCGTCTCAGTGCAGCGTGAGTTCGGCTGACGCCTGCGCGCCGGCCGGGAAGGAGAGCAGGATGGGCTTCATTCGCCGCCAGATCGCCCGCTTCCAGGCGTGGCGGGCCGGCCGGAAGGACCGCGCGCTCCGGGCCGCGGAGCAGGACGCCGTCCTCGAGCACCTCAAGGAGCACGATTCCGCCGCCAGCGACCGGATGTCGACCCTGAGCTGACGTCCGCGACACCTGTCCGGGCGAGCGGGGGATCCCTCTGCCGAGGGCCCGCGCAGCGGCGCGAAACCGCCCTCAGAGCGTTCCCGACACCAGGGCGGTGAGCCAGGCCCCGGCGGCGATGCCGCCCGCGATGGCGGCCAGCAGGGCGAGCGGCAGCCAGCGCGGGGGGCGGCGCGGCGGCATCACGGCGCGCCCTCGCCGCCGATGGCGATCCCTCCGCCGGGCGCGGTCTCCGCGCCGAGGCGGCGACGCTTGGCCGCCGCGAACTCCTCGTCGTCGAGCGCGCCCGAGCGATGGAGGGCGGCGAGGCGCTCGAGATCGGCCGCCACGGTCTCGTCCGGGAACGTCGCTGCCATCGGCATGACACCGTCCGCGCCGGGCGCCGGCTGCGGGGTCGGCTCGGGCCGTGGCTGGGGCGCCGGCTCGGCCAGGCGGTTCGGCACCGCAGGCGCCTTCGACTGGCTCGCGCCTGCGGCGGCAAGAAGGGGTGGCGGCTCGCCGTGCGGGTGCCGGCCGGCCGCCCCGATCAGTCCCAGCGCGGCCACGAGCGGGGCGCCGCCCGTGATCATGAAGACGATCCCGGTGAAGATCCAGCCCAGCACGGGGCCCTCCGCGGGCGCGGGCGGCCAGATGCCGTACTCGAGGAAGTTCCAGCCGAGGGAGATGAACACGGCCGGCCAGGCCAGCATCGGCAATGACCCGTAGGGGCCGCCGATGCCATCCCCGGCGGCGCCCATGATGAAGGCCGCGGCCATGCCGCCCATCATCCCCAGCGGCACGAGGATGGCCACGCCCTCGGGGCAGTGGACGGCGATCTCGTACGGCCCGCCCTCGGCGCAGTAGCCGCCGATATCCATGACCGCCCGCATCGACAGGAAGAGGATCGTGATGCAGGCCGAGAGGCAGGCGGCGCTGACAAGGTAGACGACGATCGCCCGCCCGGAGGGGCCTTGTCGACCGGCCGCCGCGCCGCCGTGCGTCATGGCCCCGATGGTACGCCCTCGGACCTGTCCGGCGCGGATAGACTTGCGCCGATGCCAGTCCTCCGCGCCCCCCGGGGCACCCGTGATCTCCTGCCGGCCGAGAAGGAGGCGTTCGCCCGCCTCGAGCGGATCGCCGCCGACCTCGCCCGGCGCTACGGCTACCGGCCGATCGAGGTGCCCCTCTTCGAACAGTCGGCCGTCTTCGAGCGCGGCATCGGCGCGGCGACCGACGTCGTCGAGAAGGAGCTGTTCCGGGTCAGCCCGAGCCGGGGCGAGGAGCGCGAGCGCTGGGCCCTGCGCCCGGAGGCCACGGCCGGCGTCGTCCGGGCCTACCTGGAGCACGGCCTGGCCACCTGGCCCCAGCCGGTCCGGCTGAGCCTCACCGGCCCGATGTTCCGCTACGACCGGCCGCCGGCCGGCCGCTACCGCCAGTTCTGGCAGTGGGGCGTGGAGGCGTTCGGCGACGCGGGCCCGGCCGTCGACGCAGAGCTGGTCGAGCTGGGCCTGCGCTTCTTCCGCGAGGCGGGCCTGGCCGACGTCGAGGTGCTGCTGAACTCGATCGGCGACCCCGCCTGCCGTCCGGCCTACGTTGCCGAGCTCGCG
>JAGDMV010000164.1 GCA_017860675.1 Chloroflexota bacterium | reverse complement strand
GCATGGGCGTCACGGTTCGCGAAGCGGTCGATGCCGACTGGGTGGAGGCCGGGCGCATCTGCTACGAGGCGTTCGCCACCCTGGCCGACCGCCACGGCTTTCCCCACGACTTCCCGACCGTCGCGGCGGCGGCCGATCCCATCCGCTGGATGATCAACCACCCGGGCTTCCACGGCGTCGTCGCCGAAGACGACGGCCGGGTGGTCGGCAGCAGCTTCCTCGATGAGCGCGGCACGATCTTCGGCATCGGACCGGTCACCGTGGAGCCCGTCGCCCAGGACCGCCGCGTGGGCCGGCTGCTGATGGAGGCGATGCTGGCGCGGGTGGCCGAGCGCGGCGCCCCCGGGGTCAGGCTGGTCCAGATCGGCTACCACAACCGCTCGCTCAGCCTGTACACGAAGCTGGGGTTCGACGTCCGGGAGTCCTTCGCAGCCATGTACGGCGAGCCGATCCGGCAGAAGATGCCCGGCTACGACGTCCGCCCGGCCACGCCCGACGACGAGGCGGCCTGCAACGCCCTGTGCCTGCGAGTCCACGGCCATACCCGGGCCGGCGAGGTGCGCGAGGCGATCGAGGCCGGCACCGGCCGGGTCGTCGAGCGTCTTGGACGGATCACCGGCTACACGACGAAGATCAACTACTTCTTCCACTCGGTGGCCGAGACCAACGACGATCTCGAGGCGCTCATCTGCGAGGCCCAGGACTTCGGCACGCCGGGCTACCTCGTGCCGCTGACGAATTCCGACCTCCTCCGCTGGTCGCTCGGCCATGGGCTGCGCATCTTCTTCGTCGTGAACCTGATGACGGTCGGCATCTACCAGCAGCCGCGGGGCGCCTACCTGCCCTCGGTCGGTTACTGACCTCGTGGGCGAGGCGGCCCGCATGGAAGAGGTGGCCGGCGGGCGCTCCCCGGCCGGGGTCGTCCTGCCCCGGGTCGTCCCGCCCCTCGACCCGGGCTTCCAGCCGATGGCTCTCGCCGAGCGGGCGCTTGCGGCCGCCATCGAGGCCAGCGGCATCGGGATCCGGGTCGCGGTGGCGGTGGAGCAGCCGTCAGGCTCCGCCTGGCGCCGCCACGCCTGGGTCTGGCCGCCCGGCCACCCCGACGAGGCCACGTCCCATCGGGCGGTGGAGCGGCTGTGCAAGTTCCTGCTCTGGTCGCGGGGCGGCTCGCGGCTCCACGTCGACGGCCCGGAGTCGCTGCTCCGCTTCCTGGAGCGGCACTACGCGGGGGAGCCGACCGGCATCTTCGACGCCCGCTTCATGGGCCCGCTGCTGTTCCTCGCCCCGTTCGAGGTAGTCGCGGCGCCCGAGTCCGAGTTCCCCGTCCCGCGCGAGGGCGGGGCGGCGCTGGGCCGTCACCTGGACGGCTGCCGGATCGGCTTCGACCTCGGCGCCAGCGACCGCAAGGCGGCGGCGCTGATCGACGGCGAGGTCGTCTTCAGCGAGGAGATCGCCTGGGACCCCGCCCGCCAGGCCGACCCGCAGTGGCACTTCGACGAGATCATGGACTCGCTCCGGCGGGCCGCCGCCCACCTGCCGCGGGTGGACGCGATCGGGGGCAGCTCGGCCGGCGCCTACGTCGACAACGAGGTGCGGGCGGCGTCGCTCTTCCGGGCCGTCCCGCCGGCCGCCTTCGAGTCGCGCGTCCGGGGCCTGTTCGCCGAGCTGCGCGAGGCCTGGGGCGGCATCCCCTTCGTCGTCGTCGGCATCCCCTTCGTCGTCGTCAACGATGGCGAGGTGACCGCGCTGGCGGGCTCGATGATGGCCGGCGCCGGAGGGCTGCTGGGCATCGCGATGGGCTCCAGCCAGGCCGCCGGCTACGTCGATCGCGCGGGAGACGAGTGGTCGGGCGACCGCGGCTGCGGCGTCCAGTACTTCTCCCAGCAGGCCACCGGCCGGCTGATGGCGGCAGCCGGGATCGAGGTCGACGCCTCCAGCCCGCTGCCCGAGCGACTCGTCCACCTCCAGGAGCTGATGGCCGCCGGCGA
This sequence comes from Chloroflexota bacterium, assembly GCA_017860675.1. Lineage (GTDB taxonomy): Bacteria > Chloroflexota > Limnocylindria > Limnocylindrales > CSP1-4 > CTSoil-043. The sequence continues at coordinate 4,258 of JAGDMV010000164.1, read as the reverse complement.
TCCGCGTGCAGCCCTGGTCTACCGGACGGTGGGCACCGAACTGGGCTACGCCCTGCTGACGTACCGCGAGCACTACGACCTCGACCACTTGCTGCTGCTGGGCCGGGTCATGAGCGGGGTCGGCGGCGACCTGATCATCCAGTCGGCCAGGGCCGCCCTCGCGGCCGAGGACCCCGCCGCCGCCGAGGCGATCACCGTCCACCTGCCCGACGAGCGGATGAAGCGCCACGGCCAGGCGGTCGCGGCAGCCAGCCTGCCGGCGCTTCGCTGAGCTGCGGCCCCCGCGATCGCGGGGTCGACAGGCCGCGGCCCCCGAGGCACAATCCGCCGATCGGGGGGCCGGCCGGGTGCCGGAGTGTTCCCCCGCACGCCTAGGGGGAACAACAATGTCGCATCCCGATCCCGCCGGGCCGCCCGACCTGCGGCCCTTTGCGGTCGGCGACGAGCTGGTCAATCCCGTCACCGGCGAGTACAGCCGCATCCTCGAGCTGCCCTGGCAGAACCCCGAGGGCCGGGCCAGCGCCGAGCTGCTGGCCGTCGTCGGCTCCCGCGTCGTCGGGGCCCACCTCCATCCCGGGCTGACCGAGCGGTTCAGCGTCATCGAGGGCGAGCTGACGGTGCAGCTCGACGGCGCGATCCGAACGCTGCACGAGGGCGAGAGCGCCGAGATCGGGCCCGGCCGCTGGCACGACTGGTGGAACGCCGCCGATCGCGACGCCCGGGTCCTCGTCCAGGTGACGCCCGGGGCGCGCTTCGCCCACCTGATCGAGACGCTGTTCGGGCTGGCGCGCCTCGGCCACGTGGACGCGAAGGGCATGCCCAACCTGCTGCAGATGGCGATGATCGGCCGGGAGTTTTCGGACACGGTCCAGTTCAAGTCGCCGCCGCCGGCCGTCCAGAAGGCACTCTTCGCCGCGCTGGCGCCCCTCGCCCACGCCCTGGGCTATCGGGGGACGTATGCGCAGCTGTCGCGGAGCATCGTCGTGCCGACCGGGCTCGCGGCCGGCCAGCCGGCGAAGCTCGCCCTGCCCGCGCGGCCGGACCCGGCGATCCCGACGGGCTGAGCTCTCCTCGGCCCGACCGAGCCAGAGCCGCCGGCGCCGCGGCGCCACCGTCCTGGTGTGGGCGGCCTCCGGCGTCAGGCCAGCGGGTCGAGCGGGCCGAGCTCCGGGGCGCGGGCGCAGCGGACCAGCCGGCCGGGGTCGCCCTCGACGGGGGCGAGGACCTGCGGCGCCGCGCACGGGTCGACCAGCGCGTGCGGGCAGCGGGAGGCGAAGCGACAGCCGGTCGCGGTGTCGATCGAGGCCGAGTCGATGGCAGGGATCAGTGGCGCCCGGAAGGGCACGCCGATCTCCGGGACGCTCCGCCGCAGGGCCGCGGTGTAGGGGTGTCGGGGGACGTCGAGCAGGGCCCGGGTGTCGCCACGCTCCACGACCTCGCCGCGGTACAGCACGACCGTCTCGCTGCAGAGGCGGACGACGACGCCGAGGTTGTGGCTCACCAGCAGGAGGCCGAGACTGCGCTCGGCGCGCAGCCGCTCGATCAGCTCGAGGATCCGGACCTGGACCGTCGCGTCCAGGCCGCTCGTCGGCTCGTCGAGCAGGAGGAGGCGCGGCTCGACCGCCAGGGCCCGGGCGATGACGGCCCGCTGGCGCTGGCCGCCCGATACCTCGTGCGGGTGTCGCCGCGCGATGGCGGCCGGCAGCCCGACCTCGTCGAGCAGCCGCGCGACGACGGCCGAGGTCGCCGACCGCGAGCCGCCGCCCGCCCGGTACCCTTCGGCGATCGCCGAGCCGACCGACTGGCGCGGGTCGAGCGCGCCGTCGGTGTCCTGCTGGATCGGCTGGACGGCCCGCCGGAAGGCGCGCATCGCGGTCCCGCCAAGCCGCTGTACCGGCACGCCGCCGAACTCGACCGTGCCGGCGGCCGGCCGCACCACGCCGAGGAGGGCCCGCAGCGCGGTCGTCTTGCCGGAGCCGCTCTCGCCGACCAGGGCGACGCTTCGGCCCGGGGCGAGCGTCAGCTCGTCGAGGGCCAGGGCCGGGCGGGCGGACGGGTCCGTCCCGGGGTAGCGGACGACGAGGGACCGGGCGACCAGCAGGACGCCGTCGCCGGCCGCAGGCCCGCCAGCCGAGGGCGGCGCGACGCCACGCACCCCGCCGGGGGCCGCCGTGTACCCGCTCACCCTGCGATCTCCCGCGCCCGTTCGAGTGTCGGGTTGGCCGCCACCAGCTCGTGCGTCACCTCGTGCTTGGGGTCCGACAGCACGGACGGCCCGCCGCGCTCCACGATCGATCCCTCGGCGATGATGTCGATCCGGTCGGCCAGCCCGGCGACCAGGGCGAGGTCGTGGCTGACGATGAGGAGCGACGTGCCCTCGCGCGCGCGGAGGTCGCGGAAGAGCTCGGCGACCTCGGCCTGCACGGTGACGTCCAGGGCGCTCGTCGCCTCGTCGGCCAGGACGAGCTCGGCGTTGAGCGCCACGGCAAGGGCGACGGCGACGCGCTGGGCTTCGCCGCCCGAGAGCTGGTGCGGGTAGCGGTCCATCAGGGCCGGGTCGAGGCGGACCGCCTCGAGGGCGTGGTCGATCCGCTCCCGCCGCTCGGCCGCCGGGACCCGGTGGAGGACGAGAGCCCGCTCGATCCACGTGCCGGCCTTGAGGGTCGGGGTGAGGGCCGCCCGCGCCGCCTGGAGGACGACCGCGATGCGGCGGCCGCGGACCTCGCGCAGCAGCCGCTCGGGCGCGCCCCGCAGCTCGACGCCGTCGAACAGGATGCTGCCGGAGATGCTCGCATTCGCGGGCGTGAGGCCCAGGATCGACGACAGCAGGAGGCTCTTGCCGGCGCCGCTCTCGCCGACCAGGCCCACAATCTCTCCTCGCGCCACGGAAAGGTCGGTGACGTCGACGAGGCGCCGCCCGCCGAGCTCGATGACGAGGTCGCGGATCGAGAGGAGCGGGGTCTGGCCGTTCATCGCCGCGTCTGGCCCTTGGGGTCGAGACGCTCGCGCAGCCCCTCGCCGAGGAGAATGAAGGCCAGCGCCGCGAGCATGATCGCGGCGCCGGGGAAGAGGGCTACCCACGGCTGGGTGGCGGTCAGCGTCCGGCCCTGCTCGACCATCAGCCCCCACTCCGGCGTCGGGTCCTGGGCTCCCAGGCCCAGGAAGGACAGGGCGGCGAAGGTCAGGATGACGCCGGCCAGGTCGAGCGACGACTGGACGATGACCGGCCCGATCGAGTTCGGCAGGATGTGCCGCAGCGCCACGCGCCAGCGGGCGATGCCGAGGAGGCCTGCCGCCTCGACGTAGGCCCGGCCCCGGATCGAGGCCGCCTCGCCGCGCATCAGCCGCGCGTACCAGGGCCACCACGAGGCGGCGATCGCGATCGCCGCGTGCTCGAGCGACGGGCCAAGGGTGGCCGTGATGGCCAGGGCGAGCAGCAGCGAGGGGAAGGCGAGGAAGACGTCCACGATCCGCATCAGCAGGTCGTCGAGCTTGCCGCCGACGGTCCCGGCGATCAGCCCGATGGGTACCCCGATGAGCAGCGAGGCGAAGATCACGACCAGCGAGACACCCACCGAGTAGCGGACTCCGAACAGGACCCGCGACCAGACGTCTCGGCCGGCTAGGTCGGTGCCGAAGAGGTGGTCGCCGCCCGGCGGCTTGAGCGTGGCCATCAGGTTCGTGTCGGTACCGGCGTCGCCGGGGAACGGCGCAATCAGCGGGGCGAGGATGGCACCTGCCAGCAGGAGCGCCACGATCGCCAGGGCGACCATCAGGCCGGGGTGGCGGAGGAGATAGCCGAGCAGGCGGCGCACGGGGCCCGCCGCGGCGCGTTCGCCCTCGTACGGCGCGAGCCCGCCGCCGGGCACGGGACCGCCGGGGAGGGGCTCGCGGCCGGGGACGGCGGCGGCACTCATCGGCCGGGCTCCCGCAGGCGCGGGTCCATGATCGGCCGGACGAGGTCGACCACGAGGTTCGCGACGAGGTAGGCGAGGGCGACCACGATCGTCGTCCCGGCGATCGCCGGGGCGTCGAGGGCGTTGATCGAGTCGACGGCGTAGCTCCCGAGCCCCTGGAAGTTGAACAGGTTCTCGACCAGGAAGGTGTTGCCGAGGGCGAAGCCGAAGACGAGGGCGAGGGCCGACAGGACCGGCCCCAGCGACGGGCGCAGGGCGAAGCGCCAGATGATCGTCCGCTCCGTGTAGCCGATGGCGCGGGCCATCCGCACGTGCTCCTCGCCCATCGTCTCGATCAGGCC
>JAGDMV010000044.1 GCA_017860675.1 Chloroflexota bacterium | reverse complement strand
GCCGGCCTGACCTGGCTGAGCCACCGCCGGGCGCTCGGGAGGCTGGCCACCCGCATCCCCGTCACGAGGCCGATGGTCGCCCGCTTCGTCGTCGGCCAGACCCTCGACGAGGCACTCGTGGCGATCGAACGGCTCCGAACGGCGGGCTACGCGACGACCGTGGACGTCCTCGGCGAGTCGGTGACCGCCGCCGATTCGGCGATCGCGGCAGCAGACCGCTACGAGGCGACGCTCCAGGCGCTCGCGGAACGTGGCCTGGACCGCAACGTGTCGATGAAGCTGACCCAGATGGGCCTCGACATCGACGTCGACCTGTGCCGGGCCACCGTCGAGCGGGTCTTCCGCGCGGCCGCCGAGCTGGGCGCCTTCGTCCGGATCGACATGGAGGACCACACCAAGACCGACGCGACGCTTGATCTCTGGCGAGCGGTGCGGCGCTGGAACCCGTCGAGCGGGGTCGTCATCCAGGCGGCCCTGCGCCGCAGCCCGGCCGACATCGAGCGGCTGATCGCCGAGGGGGCGCCGGTGCGGCTGTGCAAGGGCGCCTACAACGAGCCGGCCTCGATCGCCTTCCGCGAGAGGGCGGCGATCGACCGCGCGTACGTGGATCTCGGCGTCCGGCTCCTCCGGGCGGGCATTCCGGCGGGGGCTCGGCCGGCGTTCGCCACCCACGACGGACGGATCGTCGAGCAGCTGATCAGGGTCGCGGACGGCGATGGCATCCCGCCCGACGCGTACGAGTTCCAGATGCTGAACGGCGTCCGCCGCGACCTGCAGGCGTCGCTGGTCCGGCGTGGCTTCGGGGTGCGGGTCTACGTCCCGTACGGCACCGAGTGGTACCCGTACTTCATGCGCCGGCTGGCGGAGCGTCCGGCCAACGTGGCCTTCATGCTCCGCAGCGTGGTGAAGGAGGGCCGAGGGAGGCGGCAGCCGCCGAAACCGAACGAGGGCGCGCCGCCGCCCGGCTGACCGGCCGCTTCTGGGGCAGCGGCCGGGCGCTTCGGGCCCCGAGTGTCAGGGAGCGGCCGGACGCCCTGGGCCCCGCGTCTCAGGCCGCGCCCGTGGCCTCGAGCCGGGCGACGATCCAGGCCGCCACCGAGTCGACGATCGCCGGCCAGTCGGGGTCGCTGTGCGGCTCGTGGCGGACGCCGGGGAGCAGCCGCCGCTCGACCCCCTCCAGCCTCCCGAGCGCTTCGGTCGACTCCGGTGGCACGATCGTGTCGTCGGCGCCGTGCAGGACCAGCGCGGGCACCGGGAACCGGGACAACGCTTCGATCCACTCGTTGACCCGCTCCTGGGCAGCCCCCGCGAACGCGCCGAGGCGGATCGACGTGCGGCGCTCAACCAGCCCGTCGGCCGCGTAGGCGGCAGCAACGGCGGGATCGCGCGAGATCTCCTCCGGCTCCATCGGGTTTCGCAGCCGGAGACTCGGGGCGACCCGGGCCAGGGTCGGCGCCGCGTTTCGCACGAGCGGACTCACCCGGTCGCCGAGGGCCGGCGCGGACAGCACCACCAGGTCGGGCTGGGGCCGCTCGGGATCCCGCAGGTAGTCGCAGACGAGCAGCCCGCCGACGGAGTGGCCGTACAGGACCCCGGCGAGCCCGTCGCGCCGCGATGCGACGAATCGATCCTCGACGTCGTCGAGGAGGTCCTCCCAGCGCTCGACGTCCGCCCGGGGACCGGCCGAGGCGCCGAAGCCCCGCAGATCGAAGCTGTCGACCACGAGGTCGGCCTCGAGCAGCCGGTTGCCCACCGCTTCGAAGCGCCCGGAGTGGTCGCCCAGGCCGTGCACGAGCAGGACCGTTGCGCGAGCCTCGTGTGGTTCCGGCCAGCGCCGGACGAGCAATGGTGAACCGTCGCGGGAGGCGAACGTCTCGGATTCTGACATCGGCGACATGGTAGACAATCCGCGGTCTCTCGCCTACTGCCGTCGCGGACCGTAGGCTGGGACCGCTCCGACAGTCCACCCATCTCTCTCGCCCCCCGCCCGGGCCCTCTCGCCCCCCGCCCAGCACCCGCGCGCCGGTCCGGGCTAGAAGTCCTCGCGGACCTCTGCAACCGTCGTTCCCGGCGTGGTCTGGGCGAGCACGACCCCGCCCAGGATCAGGGCGCCGCCGAGAACCTGCATCGGCGTCAGCGACTCGCCGAAGAAGATCATCGCCAGCGAGATCGTCCACAGCGGCTCGACCGTCGCCACCAGCGAGGCGTTGGCGGCCCCGATCCGGGCGGACCCGGAGTAGAAGGCCGAGACGGCCAGGGCCGTTGACACCACCCCGATCCCGATGAGCCCCATCACCGCGTCCGGCGGGATCTGCCAGGGAAGCATCGCCCGGCCGCCCACCGCGGCCATGCTCGTGGAGACGGCGGCCGTGCCGACCAGCATCACCGCCGCCACCACCACCGGCGGGACGACCGCGCCCTCCGTCCGCTCGTGGGCGGTGACCCCGCGCCGCTCGCCGGCGAAGCGCGCCGACAGCAGGATGTACACGGCGTAGAAGAGGGGCGAGACGATCAGCAGGACGATCCCGATCGGCTCGGCCCGCGTCGCCTGCCCGCCGACCGTCAGGGCCACGCCGGCGAGCACGATCACGAGGGCGAGCCACGGTCGCCGGCCGTGGAGCCCGTGGCCCCAGCGAATCGAGAGCACGGCCACCACCGCCGGGTAGGTGTAGATCATCAGCGAGGCGAGCGAGGCCGAGACCCACTGCAGCCCGGCGTAGAAGGTCGAGGTGTTCAGGATGAAGAAGACGCCCAGGCCCAGCGCCGCCAGCGCCTGCCGCCGCGTCAGCGCGCGCAGGCCCGCCCTGTTCGAGCGCACGAGCAGGACGAGCGCCCAGAGCAGCAGCACGCCGATGAGGAAGCGCCAGTAGACCACGTCGAGCCAGTCGTCGCCGGCCGCGTAGACGGACTTGACGAACAACGGCCCCGTGCCGTAGGCACAGGCAGCGACGGCGGCCAGCAGCGCCCCGACCAGGCGTCGTCGATCCACGAGGACCCGAGCCTAGCAGGCGCCGCGATGCACGCGCCGGGCCGCCCCGCGCTACCCTTATGCGGAGGTGACCCGCCGACCACGGGACGAGCCGGTGGGGGCCGTCCCGCCACCCCCGCGGGAGTTTCGACGGAGGACCCGCGCGGACTGGTGACGACGACGATGAGGCGCGACCTGCCAACCCGGACGCTTGACCGGGTGACCATCCGCTTCGCCGGCGATTCCGGCGACGGGATGCAGCTGACCGGCACCCAGTTCAGCCGGACCGCGGCCGCCTTCGGCAACGACATCAGCACCCTGCCCGACTACCCGGCCGAGATCCGGGCGCCGGCGGGCTCGCTGGCCGGCGTGTCCGGCTTCCAGATCAGCTTCGCCTCGGGCAACATCCACACCCCGGGCGACTCGCCCGACGTGCTGGTCGCCATGAACCCGGCTGCCCTCAGGGCGAACCTCCACGACCTGCCCCCGGGCGGCGCGATCATCGTCAACAGCGACGCCTTCGTGCCGGCCAACCTGGCCAAGGCCGGCTACGCGACGAGCCCCCTGGACGACGGCTCGCTGGCCGGCTACGCGGTCTTCCCGGTCCCGATCAGCACCCTCAACGCCCGGGCGCTGGAAGGCCTCGACATGACCGCCAAGCAGGTCGACCTGGTCAAGAACTTCTTCGCCCTCGGGCTCATGTTCTGGCTCTACGAGCGGAGCATGGAGCCGACCCTTCGCTGGATCGAGGAGAAGTTCGGCAAGCGGCCGGTCGTGGCAGAGGCGAACCAGCGCGCCCTGCGGGCCGGCTACGCCTTCGGCGAGACGACCGAGATCTTCCACACCCGCTACATCGTCCCGAGCGCGGACCTGGCCCCCGGCACCTACCGCAACGTCACCGGCAACGAGGCGGCCTCGCTCGGCTTCGTCGTCGCCGCCGCCCGGGCCGAACGGCAGCTCGTCTACTGTTCCTACCCGATCACGCCCGCCTCGGAGATCCTCCACCAGCTGTCCGAGTACAAGAGCCTGGGCGTGCGCACCTTCCAGGCCGAGGACGAGATCGCGGCGATCGGGGCGGCCCTGGGGGCCAGCTACGGCGGGGCCCTGGGCGTCACCGGCACCTCGGGTCCGGGCATGGCCCTCAAGAGCGAGATGCTCGGCCTGGCCGTGATGGTCGAGCTGCCGCTGGTGGTGGTCGACGTGCAGCGGGCCGGCCCGTCTACCGGTTTGCCGACCAAGACCGAGCAGGGCGACCTCTTCCAGGCCGTGTTCGGCCGCAACTCCGACTCGCCCCTGCCGGTCGTGGCCGCCGCCTCGCCGGCCGATTGCTTCGACGTGGCCCTGGAGGCGTGGCGGATCGCCCTGCGCCACATGACCCCGGTCGTGTACCTCTCGGACGCGTTCCTGGCCAACGGCGCCGAGCCGTGGCGGATCCCGGATGTCGAGGCCCTCCCCGACCTGCGCCACCCCAACCGGACCGAGAAGGCGGGGTTCTACCCGTACCTCCGCGACGAGGAGACCCTAGCCCGGCCGTGGGTCGTGCCCGGGACGCCCGGCCTCGAGCACCGGATCGGGGGCCTGGAGAAGCACGACGTCCTCGGCACCGTCAGCTACGACCCCGACAACCACCACCGGATGATGACCCTGCGGGCCGAGAAGATCGCCCGGATCGCCGCCGACATCCCGCCCCTCGAGGTCTTCGGCCCGGACGAGGGCGACCTGCTGCTCGTCGGCTGGGGCTCGACCTTCGGCGCCATCCGCAGCGCCGTCGAGGAGATGCGGGCCGCCGGCCGCAGCGTCGCCCACGCCCACCTGCGCCACCTGCATCCGTTCCCGGCGAACACCGGCGAGGTGCTCCGCCGCTTCCGGCGCGTGCTCGTCCCGGAGGTCAACCTCGGCCAGCTGTCCGTGCTCCTGCGGGCCGAGTACCTCGTCGACACCACCGGCTTCAACCTCGTCCGCGGCAAGCCGTTCCAGATCTCCGAGGTCGCCGCCGCCGCCGAGCGAGTCCTCGAGGACGTGCGGGGGGGCAGGCGGTGAGCGAGCAGGCGAAGCTGCCCGCCGGCCACGACCCGGCGGTCGCGCTCCCGGGCGAGGTCCCGCCCGGCGAGGTCACCCTTGGCGAGATCCTGCAGGGAGAGGTCCTGCCGCCCGAGCTGACCGCGAAGCTCAGCCGCAAGGACTTCGTGCCCGACGTGGAGCCGCGCTGGTGCCCCGGCTGCGGCGACTACTCGATCCTGGCCCAGGCCCAGCGGGTCATGCCCGACTTCGGCGTGCCGCGCGAGAACATCGTCTTCATCTCCGGCATCGGCTGCTCGGGCCGGTTCCCCTACTACATGAACACCTACGGCTTCCACGGCATCCACGGCCGGGCGCCCACCCTGGCCACCGGTCTCAAGCTCGCGCGGCCGGAGCTGATGGTCTGGGTCATCACCGGCGACGGCGACGCCCTGTCGATCGGCGGCAACCACATCCTCCACGCCATGCGCCGCAACGTGGACATCCGGGTGGTGATGTTCAACAACCGGATCTACGGCCTGACGAAGGGGCAGGCGTCGCCCACCTCCGAGTTCGGCCAGCGCACGAAGTCCACCCCGATCGGCTCGGTCGACTACCCGATCCACCCGCTGGTGGTCGCCCTGGCGGCCGAGGCGACCTTCGTCGCCCGCTCGGTGGACACGGTCGTGGACAACCTCCAGGGCGTGCTCGAGCGGGCCGGCCGCCACAAGGGGGCGGCCTTCGTGGAGGTCCTCCAGAACTGCAACATCTTCAACGACGGCGCTCACCGGGCCTTCACCGACAAGGAGGTCCGGGCGGATCGGCTGCTCTTCCTCGAGCACGGCAAGCCCATGCTCTTCGGCAAGAACCGGGACATGGGCATCCGCCTCAATCACCTCCGGCCGGAGGTCGTCCGGCTCGGCGAGAACGGCATCACCGAGGCCGACGTCCTTGTCCACGACGAGGCGTCGGAGGACCCGACGATCCACTTCATGCTCGCCCGGATCTACTGGCCGGACTTCCCCGTCCCGGTCGGGGTCATACGGAACGTCCGGCGACCGACCCACGATGAGCTGGTCGACCGGCAGATCGAGGCTGCCATCGCCAGCGAGGGTGCGGGCGATGTCGCCGGGCTGCTCCGGTCCGGCGACACGTGGACGGTGGAGTGAGCGCGGGCGGGACCACGGTCCTCGACGGGGCATCGGGTCCCGACGGCGCAGCAACCCCTGACGCCGCACACCCGGCCGATGCCTCGGCAACTCCCGGCGGCGACCGGCCGCTGGTCCTCGTCCTGGCGGCCGACCCCGCCTGGGCGGCCCGGCTGGCGGCTCAGCTTCGGGTCGCCGGCGCCGAGGCCGAGGTCGTCGCCGACCCGGCGGTGCTGTCCCTGCGCCTTGCCGCTGGTGCTGCCGACGCAGGCGTCGTCGACATGACCGCCCTGTCCTACGATGGGCTCGAGGTCGCTGCCGACGCGGCCTCGACCGGGCCGTCGGTACTGGCCGTGATCGCGCGCGACAATGCCCGCCTTCGCGAAAGGGCGAAGGCCGCAGGCATCCCGCGGGTGGCCACCTACCGGGCCATGTTCCTGCGCGGACCACGGATCCTGGCGGACTGGCTGGGCCTTCCGCAGCCGAGCCGGGGGGCCGGCGCCCGTGCCCTCGCCGCCGCGACTGCCGCCCCTGCCGCGACTGCCGCCACCCCGACCCTCCCCGGATCCCGGGCCGTCACTCACCGACCCACCACGGAGCCCAAGCCATGACCAGCCTCCCGTTCGCCGCCGCGCAGCCGCAGGCCGGCATCCCGGCCGCGCGCCACGCCGAGCGGCTGGCACGAGCCCGCGCCCTGGCGGCCGAGCAAGGGCTCGACGCGCTGCTCGTCGGCGTCGGGGCCGACCTTCGCTACCTCGCCGGCTACGACGCGCTCGCGCTGGAGCGGCTCACCCTCCTGGTCGTGCCCGTCGCTGGCCGGCCGACCCTGCTCGCGCCCCGGCTGGAGGCGGCCGCCACCGCCGTGGCCCCGGCAATCGCCAGCGGGGAGGTCCACCTCGAGACGTGGGAGGAGACGGACGACCCGCTCCTCCGCGTCCGCGACCTGCTCGGCGACCGGGCCGGGCGGCTGGCCGTGTCCGACCGGCTGGCGGCGCACTTCCTGCTCGGCCTGCAGGCGCTCATGCCCGACGCGTCGTGGTCGCTCGCCTCGGCCGTGGTCGGTCGGCTGCGGATCGTCAAGGACGCCGACGAGGTCGCCCTGCTGGAACGCGCCGCCCACGCCGCCGACCAGGTCATCCACGAGGTCGTCAACGGGCGGCTCGTCGGCCGGACCGAGGCCGACGTGGCCCGCGAGATCCGCGACCGGCTGATCGCCTGGGGTCATGACCGGGCCGACTTCGCGATCGTGGGCAGCGGGCCCAACTCAGCCTCGCCCCATCACGCGGCATCCGACCGGGTCATTCGCCCGGGTGAGCCCATCGTCCTCGACATCGGCGGCCCGATGCGCGGCTACGGCAGCGACATCACCCGGACGGTCTGGGTGACCGGCGGCGACCCGACCCACGGTCCGGACCGCGGGTTCCTTCGCCTCTACGGCGTCCTGCGGGGAGCCCAGGCCGAGGCGACCCACGCTGTCCGCCCGGGTGTTGCGGCCGAGCGGATCGACCTGGTCGCCCGCGAGCTGATCTCGGCTGCCGGCTACGGCCAGCACTTCATCCACCGGACCGGGCACGGGATCGGCCTCGAGGAGCACGAGCCACCCTATATCGTGGCCGGCAACGTGGAGCCGATCCGGCCGGGCATGGCCTTCTCGGTCGAGCCGGGGATCTACCTCGAGGGTCGCTACGGCGCCCGGATCGAGGATATCGTGGTCTGCGCCGAGGACGGCCCGATGGTGCTGAACGAGGCGTCGCGCGACCTGCTGGTCGTCACGGGGTAGGGGGCAGCGGCGCCGCCGGCCCTCGCCGACCCCCGTTCCGGCCCCAGCCGACCCCTGCGCTATCATCACGACAGGTCGCCGCCCACCGGCACCACACCGCAACGAGTACCGCGGCCGGTCGCCCACGGCCGCCAGGACAGAGCCCATGACCGACCTTGTGCGTGCGCCCGGGAGCGCGACATCGGCGCAGCCCGCGATGCACCCGGAGCCGCCGGCCTCAGTCGAGACCGGCTCCCTCGAGACCGGTTCGCCGGCCGACCCGGCGATCTCGAACGGCCTGGCCGACTACGCGTCCCGGCCGGAAAACGGCGCCTGTACGCAGGCGCAGCTCCGCCGCTTCGTGAAGAGCCGGCCGTACGTGCCGCTTCACGAGCTCCGCCGCCGGTTCGGGATCGGTGGGTCGGAGGACGAGGTGAGCCCCGTCGCCGTCGACGGCCGGACGCTCTTCGTCGGCCTGCCCGATCGCGAGGCCGGCATGGTGGGCGAGCTGATCAGGGCTGGCGACGCCGGCTACGAGCTGCTGCTCGACCCCGACGGCCCGATGATCGTGGGGATCTGGCCGACTCGACCGGTCCAGCGCTCCTGACCTGCGCGCCGCCGACCCGCGTCGGGACGGCGCGCAACTGCCCCAGGGACAGGCTCGTCAGGGGACAGGCTCGTCAGCCAGCCGGGTCGCGAACCATCACCCCCTCGTGGGCCAGCAGCGCCCGCTTGAGCGCCAGCGACTCCTCGCGCTCGCCGAACCAGCCGCCGCCGTAGCCGCCGAGCGTGCCGTCGCCGGCGATCACGCGGTGGCAGGGGATCACCAGGCCGATCGGGTTACGGCCGACCGCCCCGCCCACGGCCCGTGCGGCGCCCCGTCGGCCGATCTGCCGGGCGATCTCGCCGTAGCTGGCCGTTTCGCCCTGGGGGATCCTGCGCACCGCCTCCAGCACCTCGCGGTCCCAGGCCGAGCAGCGGGCCAGGTCGAGCGGCAGGTCGAAGGATCGGCGAGCGCCGGCGAGGTACTCCTCCAGCTCGGCGCGGGTCGCCTCGATGAAGGCGCGCTGGGCGGGGGTCGCGCGGTCGAACCGTCCGACCTCGCCGGCCAGACGGTGACGGAGCCCTGCCACGAGCTCCTCGTCGGTCGACCGCAGGGCGATGGTGCACACGCCCCGGTCGGTGGCGGCCACGTGGACCGGCCCGAACGGCGAGCCCACGACCGTCCAGGCGGCGACCGGCTGCGCCGGGAGCACCTCGGCCGCGGTGACTTCTCGCTTCATGGCTTTGCTCCACTGTCGGAGACGACCGGGACGTCCGACCTCGCCCGCAGGTGGAAGGCGACACCGTAGACCTCGCCCGTCTCGGGGTCGAGCCGCGGCGCCGCGGTGATGCGCCACTCGCCGCCATCGCGGGTGATCCAGCGCGCCAGCGGTCTGCCTTGCGCGAGGACCAAGTCGAGCAGGTCGAACGCCTCTGCCGGCAGATCGAGGAGGCCCTCCCGCGCGGGAATCCCCACGCACCCGGGACCGAACGCAGACCGGAAGTCCTGGTTGCCGTGGACGACGACATGACCAGGTCCGGCGCAGAAGGCGGCCGGCCGGGGCGGGTGGTCAATCGACATCGCTCCAAGTATCGCCCCGCATGCCGTGGGCCGCCAGATCGCCCGGGAAGTGCCGGCAGGGGGATGGTTCGGCCGGCGACCGGGTGCCGCCGCCGGATGCGTCGTCAGCCCCGCCCAGATCCCCGTCCAGGCGGCTCGAGGTTGTCGGCCCGGCTCCCTGCGCTCACGCCCTCAGCGCAGACGACCCCCACCACTCCCAGCGCCTCAGGCGCAGAGGGAGTACCGTTCGCGAGCCTTGCCCCCTCCTGAGGGAAGAGACGGCTCATGACCCGCGCCAGCCATCGTGCCCCCGTGAGCGGCGGATCTGCAGCGCTTGCGGATGACAGCGACGCCGGGAAAGAGACGTTCGTCTGCTCGATCTGCGGACGGGGCGACCTGCCGCCTGTCGGCGACTGGGACCCGCCGATCTGCGCGGAGTGCGACGGGGAGGTCAACTTCGCCGCGATCGAGGAGGTCGAGCTCACCGATGATTGAGGGCACCACCCCCACCACCGACCTGGGCCGCGACGCCCTCGAGCGCATCTTCGGCGAGATGCAGATCGACGACCGCTGGGCGGTCCGCGAGGCGCGGGCATTCACGTGGTGGGGTGACTGGATCCGCCAGCGGGTCTCGGCCGGCGAGGCCGTCCGGGCGGGCACCACGACGCTCTGGCACGTGCAGGCCCGCACGCCGGCCCTCCGTGACCAGCCCGACGAGGCGGCCACCTACGCCCTGGTGAAGCTCGCCAACAGCTGGTCGTCGCTCAGCGCCTACAGCTACGACCCCGCCGACGGGACCGTGTCGGCCCGCTGCGGCGCCTTCATCCACGAGACCGTCGCCCCCTGGCTGGGGCGGTACCTTGGTGTGGCGGTCGCCCTCCAGGTCTCGACTGCCTGGCTCCAGGTGCCGCAGATCGCCGACGGCCGTGCGCTCGACGACGCGCCCGACCACCCGGTCGCCGGCCCGCGGCGCGAACCGGACGACATGCTCAACGTCGCCTGGTCGTGGCCACGCGGCCCAGTGCCATTCACCCCCCCGGTCCTGCGCCAGGTCGCGGCCGTGCTGTCAACCGACGGCCGTGCAGTCGCCTTCGACGAGGAGCCGCCGGGCTTGAGAGCACTCCTGCCCCTCGGCGACGAACAGGCCGCCACGTGGGGTCTCGTCACCGTCGAGCACCCGGTCCTGGGGCGGGGAGCCCTCGTCAGCCTGGTCATGCCGCGGCGGATGGGTCGGCTGCGGGCGATGATGGTCGCTAACGGCCTGAACCTGGCCGAGGCCGCCGACTGGGGCGGCGAGAACCGGCCGCACGCGCTGGGTGCCTGGACGGCCGACGATGTGCTCGTCCACTCCGCCTTCTTCCCCTCGATCCTGTTCAGCCGGATCGAGGGCGACAACGTCCGCCTGGCGATCGAGAACCTGCTGACGTGGGGCGTCGTCCGTGCCCGCTTCGCCGCCGAGCGCCTGCCCGAGCTCGAGGCCGCCGCCCGTGCCCGCCACCCGGATGATGAGCCGGTGGAGCCCGTCGTCGACGAGGAGGCGGCTGCCGCGCCCGAGGACGGATAGGCCGACCCCGGCGCCGGACGCGATAGTATCTGCCTGCCACCGAGTGGTGGCCCCATCCAGAGCGGGCGAGAGACCTGGCTCGTCGACCCCGCAGCAACCGGCAGGCGACCTCAGCCGGCACGGTGCTCCCGCCAGGCGCGATGGAGACGAGGCATGTCCCGATCGGCCGCCCGTGCCGCGGCGCGCCCGCTGCCACCTGGTCTGTGCATCTGCTCGACCTGTGGCGAGGCCCGCGGGACCACCCGCGAGGGCCGCGTGTCGGCCTGCTACTGCTCGGGCGCGGTCTGCAACCGCTGCGGTACCCGGGCCCGCCGCCCGATCAGCGACTACTGGGACCGCCGCGCCGGCCGCTGGTGGCACGTCCCCTGGTTCGGGCTCATGGCCCACACGTGCCGGCTGGCTCCCGGGGAGGCACCCCGCGGCAGCGGCTGGACGATGCTCCAGCCCGACCCCGAGGTGGTCGCGCACCAGGAGGCCGTGACCCGGGCGACGCTCGCCGCGCCCGAGGGGGAGGGCGCCCGGGCGACCCCGGC
>JAGDMV010000163.1 GCA_017860675.1 Chloroflexota bacterium | reverse complement strand
GGGCGTGGCCACGTAGCCGGGGATCGACTCCATCTTGTCGAGCGTGCCGCCGCTGTGGCCGAGGCCGCGGCCGGAGATCATCGGCACCGCCCCGCCGCAGGCCGCCACCATCGGGGCGAGCATGATCGAGACCTTGTCGCCGACGCCACCGGTCGAGTGCTTGTCGAGCGCCGGGCCCGGCAGGTCCGCGTCCGACCAGTCGAGGACGGTGCCCGAGTCGCGCATGGCCCGGGTGATGGCCACGATCTCGGGCCTGGTCATTCCCCGCCAGAAGACGGCCATGGCGAAGGCGGCCACCTGGCCCTCGGTGATCGAGCCGTCGCTGATCCCGGCGACGAAGAAGGCGATCTCCTCGTCGGACAGGGCGCGGCCGTCGCGCTTGGCCCGGATGATCTCCTGGGGGAGCATCGTTCAGCCCTCCCCGAACGTGCGGACGAACGCTCGGGCCAGCGGGACGAGCGCCGCTGCCGCCTGGGCCGCCATGTCGAGCACGGCGCCGTGGGCGACCGGCTCGGTGCTCATCCCCACCGCCATGTTGGTGATCGCGCTGACGACCGCCACCCGCAGGCCGCAGTGGCGGGCGACGATCACCTCGGGCACGGTCGACATGCCGACAGCGTCGGCTCCCAGCGTCCGGTAGGCGCGGATCTCGGCCGGCGTCTCGAAGGTCGGGCCCAGCAGGCCGCAGTAGACGCCCTGGTGGAGGACCACGCCGAGCTCGTCTGCCAGGCGCAGGAGCCGTGACCGGAGCTCGGGGTCGTAGGCGTTCTCGAGGTCGACGAAGCGCTCGCCCCAGTCGTCGTCGTTCGGCCCGATCAGCGGGTTCGCCCACTGGAAGTTCAGGTGGTCGGTGATCAGCATCAGGCTGCCCGGGCGGGCCTCGGGCCGCAGCGAGCCGGCCGCGTTGGTCAGCAGGAGCGCCTCCGCCCCGAGCGCCCGGAAGGTGCGGATCGGCAGCTTGACGATGGCCGGCTCGTGGCCCTCGTAGAGGTGGAACCGGCCCTGCATGCAGGCGACCGGGACGCCCTCGAGGCGGCCGAGCAGGAACCGGCCGGCGTGCCCGACGACGGTCGACCGCGGGAAGCCGGGGATCTCCGCGTAGGGAACGGCGACCGCGTCGAGGAGCTCCTCGGCCAGGCCTCCGAGACCGGAGCCGAGGACGATGCCGAGCCGGGCGGTGAACCCGGGGGCGTGCTCGCGGAGGACGTCGGCGGCGATCGCGGCCGGATCGAGCGACGGGCTGCTCATCGCGAACCTCCCTCGGGTGCGGGACCAAGCGCCGGCCCGCTCATCGCGGCCCCGC
Source organism: Chloroflexota bacterium (assembly GCA_017860675.1). Taxonomy (GTDB): domain Bacteria; phylum Chloroflexota; class Limnocylindria; order Limnocylindrales; family CSP1-4; genus CTSoil-043. The sequence goes on along the minus strand of JAGDMV010000163.1, from coordinate 3,131 downwards.
CTTGCCGAGGTGCTCCGGCCCGAACGAGAGGGGCAGCAGCTCGCCCAGCGTCGTCGTCCGCCGAATGCCCTCCGGCCCGGCCAGGTGGAGCGGCGCGTCGAGGGCCATGAACTCGCGCAGCCGCTGGCGGCAGCCGCCACACGGGGTGGGAATGTGCTGGCCGGCGGCAACGACGAGCGCCTCGACGATGCGGCGTTCCCCGGCCGTGACCATCATCCCGATGGCCGACGCCTCGGCGCACTGGCCCTGGGGATAGGCCGCGTTCTCAACGTTGGCCGCAGCGTAGACCCGGCCGTCGGCGCCGCGCAGGGCCGCCCCGACCGGGTAGTCGGAGTACGGGGCGTAGGCGTTGGCGCGGGCCGCTGTCGCGGCCGCGAACAGATCGTCGGCGGGCATGTCCTGGTCGATCGCCTCCGGCTGCGTCTCGCTCGTGCACGCACTGTAGCGCGCGATGGGTGTTCCGGAGCACGCGACCTGCCCTGCCGGCCCGGGCGCCCCGGCGAGTCCTTGCGCTAGGATGCCCGCCATGGGGGGAAGCCGCGCAGCGCGATCGCTCGAGCCAACGGACGGGCCGCTGACGTTCGAGGAGCTGCAGCTCGCCGGGCGGAACCGTGGGATGCCGCTCGAGGCCCTCCGCTACGACCTGACGCCGACCGGCCTCCACTACCTCCTCGCCCACTGGGACATCCCCGCGGTCGAACCGGATGGTTGGCGGCTGCGCGTCGACGGGCTCGTCGGCAGCCGTGTCGAGCTGACGCTGGAGGAGATCCGGGCTCGGCCGCGGCTGTCGCTTCCAGTCACCCTCGAATGCGCCGGCAATGGCCGGGCCCGACTCCGGCCGCGCCCGGTCAGCCAGCCATGGCTGCTCGAGGCGATCGGGACTGCCGAGTGGACTGGGACGCCGCTCCGGCTCCTGCTCGAGGAGGTGGGGATCGGGCCGGGTGCCACCGAGGTCGTGTTCACCGGGGTCGATCGCGGTATCCAGGGAGGCGAGGAGCAGGGCTATGCGCGCAGCCTCCGCCTGGCGGATGCGCTCCGATCCGAGGTCCTGCTCGCCTACGAGATGAATGGCGAGCCGCTCCAGCCCCAGCATGGCTTCCCGCTTCGCCTGGTCGTTCCCGGCTGGTACGGCATGGCGAGCGTGAAGTGGCTCGCCTCGATCGAGCTGGTTGCCGAGCCGTTCCTCGGGTTCCAGCAGGAAGAGGCGTACCGCTACCAGCGAGACGCCGCCGACCCCGGTTCGGCGGTGACGCGGATGCGTCCCCGGGCGCTCATGATCCCGCCCGGGATCCCCGACTTCTACACTCGTCGCCGCTTCCTGGGTGCCGGCCCGATCGACCTGGAGGGTCGGGCCTGGTCGGGACACGGGGATGTCGTCCGGGTAGAGGTTGGCGTCGACGGACGATGGTCCGAGGCCACCCTGGACCGCCCCGTCGGGCAGTTCGCCTGGCGACGATGGGCGTGTACCTGGGAAGCCACCGTCGGGGCTCACGAGCTCAGCTGCCGGGCCACCGACGCCGGCGGCAACGTCCAGCCGGTCGAGCAGCCATGGAACTACCAGGGGATGGGCAACAACCTCGTCCAGCGGGTTGCCGTCACCGTCCGCTGAGCGCATCCGGTCAGGCGGGGGCGCGGGGCCGCCCAGCGGCACGAGGGAGCGCTTGCTGATCTCGACTACGCCCGGGCGCGTGGACAGCCCGTTTGACGGAGAGGGCCAAGGATCGCTAGAGTACTCGGGCGGGGTGGAGCAGCGGCAGCTCGTCGGGCTCATAACCCGAAGGTCAAGGGTTCGAATCCCTTCCCCGCAACCAACGCGCATACCGACGACGAGAACCCCGGTCCGCCCGCCGGGGTTCTTGCTTCTTCGTCGCACTCGCCGACCCGGGAGACCCGCCCCTTGCAGCAGTCGAACCCCGCACCTGCCGAGGCCGCGCCCCGGCCGGGCGTCGCCGGCGGGGCGACGGTGACGGGTGTCGTGGCCTGGCTGGCCTTCTTCATGCTCGGCTGGCGCGGGCTGCTCATCCCCTCGCTGATCCGCTCGGTCGAATCCCAGTTCGATCAGACGGACGCCGGGCTGGGCACCTACTTCCTGGTGGCCGCCGTCATCTACGCGGCCGCGACGTTCCTCAGCGGGACGATGATCCGCCGGCTGGGCTACCGCTGGACGCTCGGTCTCGGCGGGTTGGCGATCTCGGTCGGCCTCCTTGTGCAGGGGGTGGCCGCGACCTGGGCGGTGTTCGTGCTGGGGGTCGTGCCGATCGCCGTCGGTTCGGTCACCTCGGACATCGGCATCAATGCACTGGTGCTGGACCTTTTCGCCACGTCGCGGGGGCGGGCGCTCAACCTGCTTCACCTGGCGTACGCCCTGGCGGCGATGTGCACCCCTGTCGCGGTCGCGGCGCTGGGCGTGGCCGGCGTCCCGTGGCAGACGATCGTCCTCGTGTCCGGCCTCGCCTGGCTGGCCGTCACGGCGGGACTCGTGCTGGCGACGCCCGGGCGCGTGCCGCCCGCCCCCCGCGCTCACGCTGGGCCGGCCGGATCGACCGCACCGGGTGGTCAGGTAGTCGAACCTGCCACCCAGGTCGTCAGCGCCCTGCCGGCCGCATCCGCCGGGCCGCGCGCGATGTACCGGGACCTGCCCCTCGTCCTGCTCGTGCTGGCGGTTGCGATCGGCTGCTACGTCGCGTCCGAGACGAGCGTCTCCGACTGGCTCGTCCGGCTCCTGGCGGACCTGCCTGTCGGGCCTGCAAGCGTCGCTCTCACCCTGTTCTGGGCCGGGATCTCGGCCGGACGGCTCGTCTTCGCCAGGCTCGGCGACCGGCTCGAACCGGCAGGGGCTGCCGCGGCCATGGCGCTGGCGGGTGCGGTCCTGATGATCGTGGCCGTCCTGGCCCCCGTCTCGGAGCTGTCGCTCCTGCTCTTCGGGGCGGTGGGCCTTGCCTTCGGCCCCGTCTATCCATTGATCGTGGCGGCGGCAGGAGCCCGGCTGCCCGGCCGGTCGGCGGCGGCTGTCGCGGTGCTGACCTTCGCCGCGATTCTCGGCGTGATTGCCTATCCGCCGCTGGTCGGCTTCCTGTCGGTCACGATCGGCCTGCAGGCGGCGATGGTGGGGGCAGCGATCCTGGCTGCGG
>JAGDMV010000162.1 GCA_017860675.1 Chloroflexota bacterium | reverse complement strand
GCCGACATGGTCCGCTTCGTCAACAGCGGCACCGAGGCGACGATGCTGGCCATGCGGCTGGCCCGCGGTCACACCGGGCGGCCGGTCATCGTCCGCTTCCAGGGTCACTTCCATGGCTGGCACGACTACGGCTTGCTCGGCTACCTGCCGCCGTACGAGGTGCCCACCTCGGCCGGCATCCCCGACGCGGTCGGGGCCACGGTGCGGACCATCGCGCTCCACGACCTCGATGCCCTGGAGGAGGCGCTCCGGCCGGGCGACGTGGCCGGCGTGATCATGGAGGCTGACGGGCCGATGGGCGGCACCGTCCCGGTCGCCGCGGGCTTCCTGGAAGGCTGCCGCGAGCTGACCGAGCGCCATGGGACGGTGCTCATCTTCGACGAGGTCGTCACCGGCTTCCGCCACGCGCCCGGAGGGGCGCAGGAGTGGTACGGCGTGACGCCCGACCTGGCGGCCTTCGCCAAGGCGATCTGCGCCGGCGTCCCCGGCGGGGCGATCGCCGGGAGGGCGGCCGTCATGGCCGACCTCGTCTTCCGCGATGACCCCGCCTGGAACCGGCGGGGCAAGGTCCGCCACATGGGCACCTTCAGCGCGAACCCACTGACGGCGGCCGTCGGGGTGGTGGCGACGGACCTGCTGGCCGACGGGTCGGTGCAGGATCATTGCGCGGCGATCGCCGATCGGCTGCGGGCCGGCTTCAACGCCGTCTACACCGAGGAGCGGGTGGGGGGCTGCCTGTTCGGGGCGCGTTCGACCCTGCGCAACGTCGTCGGCGACGACCTGCCGCCGATCCACGATCCGGCCGAGTTCACCGCGACCGTCCCGCCTGCCCGCCTGCTCGAGGGCGTGCGCCAGCCGCTGCTGTCAGCGCTCCAGCAGGCCCAGTTGCTCGAGGGGATCGACGTCCTGGGCGGCACCCACGGCTGGACCAGCCTGGCCTGGACGGAGGCCGACGTGGACGAGGTCACCTTGCGCTTCGCTCGAGCGCTGCGGCGGCTGATCGCCGCGGGCTACCTGGCGCGGCGAGGGTAGGGCCGCGGGGTGGCCGTGACGGCATAGCCGGAACGCGGGCAACCGCGACAGCGCAGCCGGGACATCGGCGGGCCGGCCCGCCCGCGCTCAGCCCGGGATCGGCGCCTCCAGGTAGCGCCGGTAGGCGTCCGGCTCCACGTTCCCGCCGGACACGACCGCGACCACCGGGCCGTCGAGACCTTCCAGGGCGGCCTCCGCCGCCCGGAACCGGAGCGCGGCCACGGCCAGCGCGCCCGATGGCTCGGCCACCAGCCTGCTCTCCTCGGCCGCGAGGCGGACGCCGGCCGCGATCTCCTCCTCGGTGACGGTCACGATGCGGTCGAGCAGCGCGGCCAGGTGGGCGAACGTCCGCGCACCGAGGGCCTGCGTCCGGGTCCCGTCGGCGATCGTCCGTGACACGAGCGCGCCCGGCCACTTGACGATCCGGCCGAGGGCGAGCGAATCACGGGCGTCGGCGGCCAGCTCGGGCTCGACCCCGATCACCCGGGCAGCCGGCCGCAGTGCCCGGACGGCGGCCGCGACGCCGGACGCGAGCCCGCCCCCGCCCACCGGGACCAGGACGGCTGCGACGTCGGGCAGGTCCTCCACGATCTCGAGACCGCAGGTCCCCTGCCCGGCGATGATCCGGTCGTCGTCGAAGGGCGGGATGATCGCCAGCCCGCGCTCTGCGGCGATGCGCTCGGCGACCTGCTGGCGCTCGGAGCTGGCCGTCCCGACGGTGACGATCTCGGCCCTGTCGGCGAGCACCCGGGCCCGCTTCAGCGGCGGCGCGTCGGAGGGCATCACCACGACCGCGGGGATGCCGAGGAGGCGGGCGGCGCGGGCGACCCCCTGGGCGTGGTTGCCCGACGAGTAGGTGATGACCCCGCGCGCTCGTTCGGCCTCGGGCAGGCCGGCGATCGCGACGTACGCGCCCCTGATCTTGAACGCGCCGATCGGCTGGAGCGACTCGGCCTTCAGGAACGCTCGCCCGTCCCTCCGGCCGAAGGGAACGAGCGGCGTGCGAGTGGCCACTCCCCGGAGCGTGGCGGCCGCGGCCCGGATGGCATCGAGCCCGACGAGGGGCTGCGCTGCGGGTGGGTCGGCGCCGTTCGTGGTGGCCTCGTCGGGCCGGTCGTCTGGCCGGCCCCCCCTCACTTGTGACGCCCGCAGTTGACGCAGGTCGTCGCCCAGGGGACGACCTCGAGCCGCTCGGCGGGGATCGCCGCGCCACACACCTCGCACACGCCGTACTTGCCGGCGTCCATGCGGGCGAGCGCATGGTCGATGGCGTGGATCCGGCGCTCGGCCTGCTCGCGGAGGGCGAGGTCGCGCTGCTGGGCGAACACGTGCGAGGCGGCCGCGGCCTGCGAGCCGTACGTCATCTGGCCGGGTGCCTCGATCTCCTCGCCGAGCTCCGCCCACAGGCGGGCGCGCTCGGCCTGCAACGCGGCGCGCGCAGCGGCGAGGTCCGGGCCGGGAGCGGGTTCCATGTGTCCATGGTAGCGGCCCGTGGGAGTGCGCGGGACCTGTCTGCATCGGCCGCCAGTCCGGCGACCGACTCTCCCGTTCAAGGTCCGTCGGGCCGGTCGGTGGCAAGCCGGCGTCGCTGATCTCCCGTCCAAGCCTCCAGGGCCTGCCGCACGCAGTTCGGCGTTGATCCTCTCCCGTCCAGGCCTCCAGGGCCTGCCGCAGATGGGCAGGGCGCCGGCCGGTCGGTCGGTGAGGCGGGCTGTCGAGCGGACCGAGCGTCCGCAGGCACGGGAATCGGCCGACGTGCCTGCCGACGGGCGGGAATCATCCGCCGGCAGGCGTACCAGGCTTGGACGGGAGAACGGCGGCGCTGCGGCAGCGCACCCTCGACCGGAGTGACGTGGGAGCCCCGCCCGGTCACCCCCTTGGCGCGCCGCCGCCGCCGCCGAGCGGCCGTCCGGCACCCTCCGAAGGTGGTACGCTGGCCGCCGATGAGTGCTCCCGGCTGGCAGGAGCGCTTGCCCGGTAGCGTCGGTAGTCAAGAGCATCCCGGAGGAATCCGATGACCTACGTGATCGCCGAGCCCTGCGTCGACGTGCGGGACCAGGCCTGCGTCGCGGTGTGCCCGGTGGACTGCATCCACTTCGACGAGGGAGTCGACCGCACGCTGTACATCGACCCCAACGAGTGCATCGACTGCGGCGCTTGCGAGCCCGAGTGCCCCGTGGCCGCGATCTTCACCGAAGAAGCGCTGCCGGCGGAGTGGGTGAGGTACACGGAGGCCAACGCCCTCTGGTACACCGACAAGGATGCCGCCCGGGCCATGATCAACGAGCTCAAGCCAGCCTGACGACGCCCCGCCTGCCGGCCTGACGCGGCCGGCGCCCACCGCATCGACGACCGGTCGTCCATCGACGACCGGTCGTTCGCGTTCCGGGCGGGTTCGGCGGGCGCCGCCTGCGGCAGCTGCGGGCGCCGCTGGCGGTCGTGGGGGTCGGCGGGCGCGCCGGCGGTGGCGGTCGGGCGGCGGAGGCCCGCCGACGGCACCGGCCCCGCGGTGGCGTCCAGGGCAGGTGAGGTGCCGCCGCTGCGTCGGTCAGGAGCGTGCGGACCCTATACTCCTGAGCATGTCTCCACTCGTCGGCCGAACGCTCGCCACCGTCGGCTCCGGGGTCATGGCCGAGGCGATCATCGCCGGCCTGCTCCGCGGCGGACTGCTCGAGCCCCGCAACATCGTCGCCAGCCATCCGCGACCCGAACGCCGTGAGCAGCTCGCCGCCGAGCTCGGGATCCGGGTCACCGCCTCCAACGGCGAGGCTGTCGAAGGCGCGGACATCGTCCTGCTGGCGGTGAAGCCCCAGATGCTCGTCCGCGTCGGCCGCGACATCGCGCCCCACGTGCGCGACGGCCAGCTGATCCTGTCGATCGTGGCCGGGGCGACGACCGCCGCCATCGGCGAGATACTGGGTCACCCGCAGGTCGTGCGGAGCATGCCCAACACCCCGGCCCAGCTCGGCCGCGGGATGACGGTCTGGTACGCGACGCCCGAGACGACCGACGAGCAGCGCGCCCAGGCCCGGGCCCTCCTCTCCGCCCTCGGGACCCAGCTGGAGGTCGACGACGAGAAGCTGGTGACGATGGCCACGGCCGTTTCCGGGACCGGGCCCACCTATGTCTTCCTGGTGATGGAGGCCCTCATCGACGCCGCCGTGCACCTGGGCTTCCCGCGCCACGTCGCCCACGACCTGGTCATCGAGACGCTGGAGGGCAGCACCTTCTACGCCAAGCAGACGGGGGCCCACCCGGCGGTCCTGCGGAACATGGTCACCTCACCCGGTGGCACGAGCGCTTCCGCTCTCCACGAGCTCGAGTCGGGCCGGCTGCGGACGGTCCTGTCCGAGGCCGTCTGGGCGGCATTCCGCCGGACCGTCGAGCTGGGCGACTCGCTCGAGGCCGCCGCGAAGGAGCCTCCC
>JAGDMV010000161.1 GCA_017860675.1 Chloroflexota bacterium | reverse complement strand
CTCCGGCAGGTGCGAGCGGATCTCGTCCAGCCAGGCCGCGTCGAGGTGGAGGGGGGGCAGGTCGGGCTCGGGGAAGTAGCGGTAGTCGTCGGAGTCCTCCTTGCGCCGCATGCGGTAGGTCCGGCCGGCCGACTCGTCCCAGCCACGCGTCTCCTGGAGGACCGGCTCGCCCGCCTCCAGGGCCGTCGCCTGGCGCTCGACCTCGTGGGCGATCGCCCGTTCCACGGCCCGGAACGAGTTCATGTTCTTGACCTCGACCCGGGTGCCGAAGGCCTCGCTGCCGCAGGGTCGGAGCGAGACGTTCGCCTCCACCCGCATCTGGCCGTTCTCCATCTCGGCGTCTGACGCCCCGATCGTCCGCAGCAGCAGGCGTAGCTCCTCCGCGTAGCGGCGGGCGATCTCGGCCGAGTGGATGTCGGGCTCGGTGACGATCTCCATCAGGGGCACGCCCGAGCGGTTGAAGTCGACCAGGCTGACCCGGCGGCCGCCCGTGCCCTCGGCGTGGACGAGCTTGGCCGTGTCCTCCTCGAGGTGGGCGCGCCTGATCCCGACCCGGACCACCGTCTCGCCGGCCTCCACCGGCAGCATTCCTGCCGAGGCCAGCGGCAGGTCGTACTGGCTGATCTGGTAGCCCTTGGGCAGGTCGGGGTAGAAGTAGTTCTTGCGGTCCCAACGGGTCGCGGCCGGGGCCGTCGCCCCGAGCGCCAGCCCGGTGGCCAGGACCAGCTCCACCGCCCGGCGGTTGATCGTCGGCAGCGCGCCGGGCAAGCCCAGGCAGACGGGGCAGGTGTGGCTGTTCGGCGGGGCGCCGTTCGGCGGGAGCGGACAGGCGCAGAACATCTTCGAGGCGGTCCGCAGCTCGGCGTGGACCTCGAGCCCGATCACCGGCTCCCAGCGGGCTGCTGCCCGGTCCTGATCGCCCTGCGCTGCGGTTGCCGGCATGACGGGGCTCAGCGGGCGAGGGCGCCGGCCGCGGCCAGGCCCAGCCCGTAGAGGGCGACCGTCAGCCAGCCGGCCGCCAGGACCGCGTGCCGGACCACGAGGCGCACCCGCGACCGGGCCGCGAACGGTCGTGTCGCCTCGATCGCAGCACGGGTCGGCTCGCCGTCCTGGTGCAGCGGCTCGATCGCACCACGCAGGTGCCGGTACGAGGTGGCGCCCGCCACCGCAACGGCGGTCACGCCGCAGGCGACGGCGACGAGGGCCAGCGGGATCATGCCGCTCCTTCGGCAGCCCCCGGCTCGCGGGCCGCGGCCGCCTTCGACCGCGGTTTCCCGGCCCCGGCCCCGGCGCCGGCCCCCGTGCGCCGCCGCGCGACGAAGCGGCCGATCCGCACGAGGGCCTCCTCGAGCTGCTCGAACGAGGTCGCGTAGCACATCCGGACGTGGCCCGCGCCGGACGGCCCGAAGGCGCTCCCGGGAATGACCGCGACCCGTTCCTCGAGCAGGAGATGCTCGGCGAACTCCTCGTCGTCCAGGCCGGTGGAGGTGATCCGCGGGAAGGCATAGAAGGCGCCGCGCGGCTCGAACGTGCGTAGGCCGATCGCGTTGAGCCCGTCCACGAGCAGGCGGCGGCGGCGGTCGTACTCGGCGACCATCACCTCGACGTCGGGCTCGCCGGTGGTGAGGGCCATGAGGGCCGCGTCCTGGGCGATCGTGGGGGCGGACATGATCATGTACTGGTGGACCTTCACGATCCCCTCGAGGATCGCCGGCGGGGCGCAGACCCAGCCGAGCCGCCAGCCGGTCATGGCGTAGGCCTTGGAGAAGCCGCCCATCAGCACCGTCCGCTCGCGCATCCCCGGCAGCGCGCTCGCCGCCCGGTGAGGGCCTTCGTCCGGGGCGTGATCGCCGCCTCGACCAGCTCCGGCTCGAGGGCAAAGTCGTCCTCGTCGCGGGTGGGCACGAACACCGGCGTGCCGCCGGCCAGGATGACCGCCGCCGGGTAGGCGACGTACGACGGCTCGTGGAGGATCACCTCGTCGCCCGGGTCGCAGGTGGCCCGCAGTGCGAGATCTACCGCCTCGGAGGCCCCGACCGTGATGAGGATCTCGGTCTCGGGGTCGTAGCGGACGCCGTAGCGCGTATCGAGGTGGTCGGCCAGGGCGGTCCGCAGCTCGATCGTGCCGTAGTTGCTGGTGTAGTGGGTCCGGCCCCGGCGCAGGGCCTCGACACCCGCCTCCACGACCTGCGGGGCGGTGTCGAAGTCGGGTTCGCCGATGCCCAGGCTGATGACGTCGTCCATGGTCGCGGCGATGTCGAAGAAGCGGCGTATGCCGGATGGCGCGAGATCGCGGATGCGCTTCGCCATGGCCCGCTCGGCCAGCGGCGGCGCGGGGTGGCGCGGACGGCGCGAACCCGGGAGCGAGTAGTCGATCGGACGGGTCATGGGCGGACTCCGGCGAGGACGGCGGCGCGCTCGGCCGGCGTCGGGGTGGTGGGATCGGCGGCGCTCGCCAGGCCGGGCGGGGTCGCCGTCCGCCAGGCGGCGGACGAGGTGATGGCCTCATAGGCGCGGCCCAGGCGGAGCAGGCCGAGCTCGCTCCAGGCGGGGCCGATGAGCTGCAGCCCGACCGGCAGACCCTCAGCCAGCCCGCAGGGCAGCGAGATGGCCGGCAGGCCGGCCATGTTGACCGGCAGCGTGCACGCGTCGGACGCGTACATCGCCACCGGGTCGGCCATCTTCGCCCCGAACGGCCAGGCGACGCCCGGGCTGGTCGGCGCCACGAGGGCGTCGATTCCACCGGCGAAGGCGCGGTCGAAGTCTGCCTTGATCAGGGTCCGCACCTTCTGCGCCTTCAGGTAGTAGGCGTCGTAGTAGCCGGCCGAGAGCGCGTACGTGCCGAGCATGATGCGGCGCTTCACCTCTGCCCCGAAGCCATGGCCCCGGGTGAGCTTGTAGTCGGTGATGTAGTCGCCACCGCTCCCCCGCTCCGAGTGGCCGTAGCGAACGCCATCGTAGCGGGCGAGGTTGGCCGACGCCTCGGCTGGTGCGACGATGTAGTAGGTCGCGAGGCCGTACTCCGTGTGGGGCAGCGAGACGTCGACGACGTCGGCTCCGGCCGCGGCCAGCTCGGCGGCGGCCGCCCGCACGGCGGCCTCCACGCCCGGCTCCATGCCGGTCACGAAGTACTCGCGCGGCAGCCCCAGGCGGACGCCCCGCAGCGTCGCCGCCGCCACCTCGTCCGAGCCCGGCAGGTCGAGCAGCTCCGGCGGCACCGGGACAGGGGCCGATGTCGCGTCGCGCTCGTCGCGGCCGGCGACGGCATGGAGCAGGGCGGCCGCGTCGCGCACGTCCCGGGCGAAGGGACCCACCTGGTCGAGCGACGAAGCGAAGGCGACGATCCCATAGCGGCTGACCCGCCCGTAGGTCGGGCGGAGGCCCACGATCCCGCACAGGGCGGCGGGCTGGCGGATCGAGCCGCCGGTGTCGGTGCCGATGGCCACCGGGACGTGGCCGGCGGCGACGGCGGCGGCCGGGCCGCCGCTGCTCCCGCCCGGCACCCGGTCGAGGTCCCACGGGTTGGCCGTCGGGCCGAAGCCGGAGTGCTCGGTGGAGCTGCCCATGGCGAACTCGTCCATGTTCAGCTTGCCGACGATCACCGCCCCGGCCGTCCGCAGTCGCTCGGTGATGTGGGCGTCGAACGGAGGCCGGTAGCCCTCGAGGATGCGCGACCCGGCCGTGCACGGCAGTCCGCGGACCGAGACCAGGTCCTTGAGCCCGAGCGGCACGCCGTGGAGGGGGTGCAGGCCGGCCAGCCCCTCGTGTCCGGCGGCCCGGGCGGCGACGAGGGCCCGGTCGGCCGCGTCGGCGGCGGCAAGCGCCCCGTCCGCGTCGACGGCCAGCCAGGCGTGGAGCGCCCGGTCGGTCGCCGAGATCGCGGCCAGCGCGACCTCCGCCAGCTCGCGCGAGGAGACGCTCCCGGCGCGCAGCAGCGCCGCCATCTCGTGGGCGGCGAGTCGGGCGGGCGACGAGCCGGCCACGGCGGACAATCAGCCGCCGAGGATGGCCGGGACGACGAAGAGATCGTCCTCGCGCTCGGGGGCGTTGGCCATGGCCTCGGCGGAGCCGATCGGCGGCCGCGGGACGTCGTCGCGCAGGATGTTCTCGAGCTCGATCGTCTGGGCGGTCGGCGGGATCGACCCGGTGTCAAGCTCGGCCAGCTTCGCGTACTGGTCGAGGATGTGGTTGAGCTCGGTCTGGAGGCGGGCGAGCTCGTCCTCGGTCAGCCCCAGGCGGGCGAGGTGGGCGACGTGCTCGACATCGGCGCGGGAGAGCGCTGCCATCCGGGGATGATAGCCGAGGCGGTGGGTGCGGCCGCTCCTGCCAGGCGGGCCCGGCCGGCGACAACCGGGCAGTGGGGCAGGCCTACCATTCGTGAGCCGCCCCAACACGGCATGAGTCGCGGAGGGCACCCGTCGAGCGAGGGTCCGAGAGGTCTCCAATGGGATTCACAGGGTCAGCATCCGCCGCCGACCTGGACGCAGCCAGTCGATGGTGGCTGGACGGCGTCGTCTACCACGTGTACCCGCGGAGCTTCGCCGACGCAAACGGCGACGGGGTCGGCGACCTCCCGGGACTCATCGATCACCTGGACCATCTTGCCGGTGAAGCAGATTCGCTCGGCATCGACGCCATCTGGCTCTCCCCGATCTACCCGTCGCCGATGCTCGACGGCGGCTACGACGTCATGGATCACACGGCGGTCGATCCCGTCTTCGGGACGCTCGCCGACCTCGACCGGCTGATCGAGGAATGCCATCGACGACACATCCGCGTCATCCTCGACCTAGTGATGAACCACACCAGCAACCTGCATCCATGGTTCGTCCAGTCGCGCCAGTCGAGGACCGGACCGTTCGCCGACTTCTACCTGTGGCGGGATCCGTCCGGATGGGATCGCGATGGTCGACCGGAGCTGCCGAACAACTGGCTCTCGTGGTTCGGCGGGTCCGCCTGGGAGTGGGAGCCTCGGAGACGGCAGTTCTACCTCCACACGTTCATGCCCGAGCAGCCCGACGTGAACTGGCGCTGCAGCGGTCTTCGCGAGGAGATGTGGTCGATGGTCCGGGGCTGGCTCGACCGCGGTGTCGATGGGTTCCGGCTCGACGTCTTCAACGCCTTCCTCAAGGCGGCCGAGATGCCGTCGAACCCGGAGGTCGTGTCGGACGGCTCGATCCCCTGGGACGGCCAGGAACACCGCCACGACAAGGACCAGCCCGAGCTGCGCGATCTCCTGGCCGAGTTCCGACGGATCGTCGACGCGCGGCCTGGGACGGCCACGGTCGGCGAGCTGTTCACGAGCGGGATCGAGGCCGCGGTGGCGAGCTGGGCGCCGCGTCACCTGGTATTCGACTGGGTCCTCCTCGAAGCGGCGTGGACGGCGGCGTCCTTCCGGGCGGCGATCGCTGCCAGGGAGGTCGCCTGGCGGGGTCGCTGGCCGACGATCGTTCTCTCCAATCACGACCACTCGCGACACGTGACGCGGTACATGCGGACCCTCGGACGTCGCGATCGGGCGACTGCCGATGCGGTTGCGAAAGCCGCCGCGACGATCGAGCTGACGCTGCGAGGGACGCCCTTCCTGTATTACGGGGAGGAGATCGGCGCAGGGGACATCACGGTCCCCCGCGCCCGCGCCCGGGATCGCGCCGCCGCGAAGACGGCGGGATGGTGGAACCGCGATGGCTGCCGGGCGCCGATGGCATGGTCCGGCGACCGCACGGCCGGCTTCACGAGCGGCAGGCCATGGTTGCCCGTTCCACCGGACGCGGCGTCGCGCAACGTCGGGCAGCAGCGGGGATCGGAGAGCTCGGTCCTGGCCCACTACCGGCGGCTCCTCGCGCTTCGTCGAGGGTCCGCGGCGCTTCGGACCGGAGAGCTCGCCCTGGTGGACGTGGGGGACCCCGACGTCCTCGCCTATCTCCGGCGGGCAGGCGACGAGGTCGCACTGGTGGTGGTGCGTTTCGGCCTTCGAGGCGGCGAGATCGAGCTACCCCCATCCGCCGGTCCGTGGAAGGTCGTGCTCTCGAGCCACGGCCTGGCAGCGCCACCTGTCGGGTCGCGCGCCGCGCTGCGACCGATCGAGGCGATGGTCCTTCAGCCCGACCCGACCCCGTCGCACGCGTCGCCGCGGTGGCCGGCCGGAGCCCAGTCGTCTCTCAGCCCGATGCCATGAGCCCGTGGCCACGTGGATGCAGACCGGAGATGGCGACCGGCAACCGGCCGAGGAACGGCTGCTCGCCCAGCAGCGCGGCCGCCAGCGCCTCCATCGTCAGCGGCAGGATG